>JAHWHN010000200.1 GCA_019323235.1 Candidatus Woesearchaeota archaeon
AAGTAGCGCATAATCTTCCACTGATATAGCTTTCATACCAGTTTTTTTCTCAAATTCTACAATTTCGTCCAGTTTCAGTCCGAGTGCTTTAATAAGTTTTTCAATATTATCATCTTCCTTCTGGTATTCATCACTTAAGTCTTTAAGCATGATTTGACCAATAGGCTGATCAATAATTTTTTCTTTATTATCATAAAGCCATCGATGGTTATCTAATAACTTCATAGCTTCTGACAGCTTTTCCCCTTTAGTTATTTTATATGGTTTCTGTCTTTTATTAGAAGTTTCTGCAATGTAACCTCTTAATTTACTAGTATTTTCGAGCAATAATTTCCATAAAAATTTAGATCGATCAAAAGTAATATGCTTAAGAGCGAATTTTAATCCATGAATATTAAAATCAGGATCAAATCCATACTTTTGTGAAAATTCTTCATTGTCAACCTCATTAACATGAACATTAAAGTTAGGATAAAGTACACTAACACCTATTTTATTGTCTTTAAACGAGTCCTGTCGAAACATCGAAGTATTGGATAATTTTAATGTATTCCTAACACCTAAATTTTCTAAGAATGTTTTTCCTTCTTCATTTTTAAATTCAGTCGCTAAAAAAATCGCTAAAAAATAAATATCTTCAGTCATATTGCCACGAAACCATTCAGATAGTTCATCGGTATCTAAATATACATTATCTCCTGTTTGATATGAGATTGATTTTCCTTGATTCATGCACCTGATAAATCGACATTGTTTCAGTAGATCGATAATTTCCTTCTTTTTATATTCACTAGATTTAGACCATATTGAAAACACTCTTGTTAAGTCACCTTTATATTCATCCAATTTAATTTTAATATAGTTGCCTTGATATTTTGGAATAATAAGTTCTTTAATTTCTGCTATATTATCAATCTCTTTGAGACCAAGATTCTTTAAGAACTCACGATTTTTTACTAAGGATCTTTTAATAGTTTTAAATTTTGATTGCCCTTCCTTTGGAGGTAGATAAATTTGCACCTTACCAAACTCATTTTCTGGACAAATATGAGTATCGTCTTCTAATCTAATAATAGGGCGTTTGCGTAAAATACCTCCCTCTCTATATAAAGCACTTTTTGATTCAATACTTGAATAAAATTGTATCATCCACTCATCTGATTTATTTTCAATAAATTGCTTAGAAATTTTTGCACAAAATTTTTCCATATCAATTTCTGGCACACTTAATTCTTTCATTAAATAATCTCTCAATGCCCGAGTCTTATCATAAGTAATATCAGTGGTTAGCCAAGATTCTCTTTCAAAAAGTTTTAAACAATCTTCTATCCATAATAGATTAGTTAATTCTTTTTCTCTTGCTAATATAACTTTACCTGAAATTTCATAATGACCACTTGATGTTGGTAATAGAGGTTGTGTTTTAAATATTTCCTTGATTTGATCAAATGTAGCTCTATAGATAGGATGTTCATTTTTAGAATCAATAGGTAACATCGATAGAAAATCAACAGATAACAACCCATTGTTCTTTATTTCTATTATGCTTTCAGCAATAAGAGAAGCTAATTGGGCGGTAATATTCTGATTTTGTTCATCATTGAAAGGAATTGATTCTCTACTGGGCGTTGTCTTATAAGGTGCGTGAACTAAAAATTCTAGGCCTGTTCTTTCATTAACAGGGAAGTAAACAAACAATTTAGAATTTTGCATTCGAACTATTCTTTTATCTTTATACGGATAAGCAACTATAATATCTAATTTAGTACCGCTTATTTCCACGTTTTCTGTAAATAGATAATATTCTTTTAAATTATCTTGTTTATCAATTTCTGACATTAAGGTTGCCTTATTGTCTTTAACTTCAGCTAAATAATGACCTTCTTTATTTTCTGTACTCCACTGGATTTCCTTAATATTTCTTAGAAATAATAATGATTCTGACTCTAGTTCTTGTAAACGAATAGAAATTTGTTCATAAGCCTTTTCGGATGAAATATCAGAATGGTTAAAAGGCAAGATAATTTTCGTTTCCTTATTTAGTTCAATATTTGGTGATTCTATTTCTTCTGGAACGATAAAATCAGTAATTTTAAAATGAAAATTACCTGAGTGAATAATTGGTGTTTTAGTGATAGCAAAGACTGATTTAAAACCAGATCCGAACTTACCAATTAAATTAACATCATCTTTCTTTGTTGATGAACCAACGGTTGTTATTGAATCAACATCATTAAAATCAAAAAGTTTCTCGCCATTATGAGTTATTTCTAATGATTTAGATGTTAAGCAAAATGTAACTTCTGATGCTCCTGCATCATCTGCATTTTGCAAGAGTTCATAAATAAAATGAGATGGATCTGAATATAATCCTGCAATTATTTCATGTGAATTGTCATTATTGTCATGGCATGATCGAATATGGTCACGTCTTTTTTTCGTTAAGTCTGATAAATTCATTTTTATTCAATCCTTTAGATTAAAAAAGGGAAAGCCTCAACAATAGATTCCCAAAATTAAGCAGTTTGATTAACCATGCTCACTAATATGCCGAGAATTTTTCCTGCATTGGCTATGTGATACTCTGGAATATCGATATAGGCTATACCTGCCTCATATTTTAAAAACTTCCATGTATTTTCAGTTGTGACTGCACTATATATTTTAACAAAGGTCGTCCTTCTTTTCATTAAGCTAACTTAGATTTTTAAAATTAATGAGTGA
>JAHWHN010000201.1 GCA_019323235.1 Candidatus Woesearchaeota archaeon
TATTTTAGAATTGTTTGCGTTAATATATTTCATTATGCAAAATAATCATAATCAATCCAAAGAATATCCTCAGCATATTTTGGAAATGATAAATCTTTTTCACCTATTTCTTCTTTGAATAAATCAAAAGTATCATCGTTAATAAAAATACCGCCCATCCATTTTTCTAATTCAACATCTTTAAACCATTGATATTGAATTATATCTTTTAACAAGTTAATATCATTTGACGAATATTTAATAATAACATTTATTTTCCCCAATGTATCTCTACAAATAAAAATTGAATTTATACAATCTTTAATTTCTGATTTAGAATTAATAAAGTTGTTAATATTTTCAATGACTTTAGATTTTACATTGGCAACCATTACTTTTATTGCAATATCAGTTTCTAAATTTGAATTTAACTTTGGTAAATTTTCTGATTGTTTAGCAATATCATGTAATTCATCAAACAATATTTCTATATTATTTTCCATTTTAAATAACTCTTTTATTTTTTTTGTTGTGAAGGCAAATGGATTTGAACCAAAATAACCCAGAGGGATTGGATTTACTTATAAGAAATAAAAAAACAAAAGTGTGAATAATCTGCAAATAAACCATATATTTAGTAGTAGCAAATTAAATTACTTTTGTTGTTTTATATTATAACTAAAAATACAAATAAAGTCAATTTATTCTAAAAAAGCAATTGATTTATTTTTTCAAAATCTCTGCTTGGATGATAACACAATGTTTTTAAATTTGAATTTACATTATCTTTTCTTGATATTATCAAGTCTGCATCAAATGGATTGTTAGTAACATCATATACGCTACTTAACATTGATTTAATCATTAAAGGTTTTCTTCTATTTCTTAATAATTCATTAAACTCATAAAGCATATTGATAGAATTATCACCAAAAGTTCCTTTTTTGCAACTTAAATTAACAATTTCTATTGTATCATCATTCAAATCAACATAAAAACCAATTTGAGACTTTGATTTTTCAACATTATCAGGATCAACTCGTATTGCGTAATCAGCATTATTCAAATCTAAGGTAACTTCATTGCCATTCATTACTCTATCTTCTTTATCAATAAAGCTAAAAAAGAAATAAGTTTCAAGTTCTCCTAAACATAACTTATTATCATAAACAATAACATTGTTAAAAAAATCTAAGATATTATTTTTCTTAGCTAACTCAATATCAACATCAATAAATTCAGATGAGAATAAAGAATCTTGTCCGCCACAAGAAGTAACATCTCCAGAACTTACCGCTATAAGATTTCTATTGATTTCAAATTCTGGATCTCCATAAAAAATAACATGTTCTCTAAATAAACCGTTATTGTTTTCTATGAAAACAGAACTCAAATCTAAATCGACAGACACTTCTTTTTCATTAGTGTGTCTCCACAAAACACCCATCCTTAAAAAGTCTGCTCTACCTTGTTTCGATAATTCAGAAATCTTTAATTTAGTTCCAGTCGTTAAAAATTCTCCAGAATAAGAAATGCTTGTTTCTTTATGTCCAGAATAACTTACAGGAACGTCATCTTCAATATAAATCTTACCGTTAAATCGATTTGAAAGTTTATCCTTTAACAGTTTTAATAAAATATCCTTAACGAAAATTGCAAACTCTTCATCTACAGGAGGTATTGGTGTTTTATATTTCACCTTCTTACCTTGAACAACTCTTTCAAACATTGAATTATAAATTGAATCATCATTTATAATTTCAATCATTTGCCATGCTAATTTTAAATTCAAATCTTCATTTAAAGTTTGATATAACAAACCATCAGCATCTGAAAAGTAATCAGAAGCATCTGTTCTAACCTTTTTTTCTAAACTCTTTGTAGTTTTTTGAGACAAGAAGCTAGCCATTACATTACTTTTTTGATTTTGTAAATCTCTTATTGGTATTGAAACACCAACTTTCATTCTTAAAAACTGTATTAAATTTCTCAATAAAAAACCATGTTTTTCACAAGCAATCTCAAAAGCTAACTTATAATCTAAATTCGATTTAGCGGTTTCAAATCTTGAATTAAATGTCCATGATTTATCTTTGTTATAAATTAAATCA
>JAHWHN010000202.1 GCA_019323235.1 Candidatus Woesearchaeota archaeon
TCATATATGCATAAAGGCTATCCCGGAAAATGGCATACAATTTATAATGGTGTTAATGTAGATAAATATATTTTTATTAAATATATTCCTGATTATGCTCCGCTTATTTTTCTTGGAAGGATTGAAAAAATTAAAGGTTGTCATATTGCAATAAAAATGGCAAAAAAAACAAATAAAAAATTAATTATCGCAGGTAACATTTCAGATAAAGATTATTTTGAAAAAGAAATAAAACCTTTTTTAAATGAAAGAATAGTCTATGTTGGAGAGGTTAATGATCATCAAAAAAATATTTTACTTGGTAAATCTTCTGCTCTTTTAATGCCTATAGAATGGGATGAACCTTTTGGAATTGTAATGGCTGAGGCTTTGGCATGCGGTACTCCTGTCATTGGTTTGAATCGTGGTTCAGTTCCAGAATTGGTTAAAAATGGAGTTGATGGTTTTATTTGTAATGATGAAAAAGAAATGTTTGATGCTATAAATAATATCGGTTTAATAGATCGGAAAATGTCTAGAAAGACTTGTGAAGAAAATTTTAGTAGTGAAGTGATTGCAAGAAATTATCTGAGATTATATAATGAATAATTTTCCTGAATTTTTTGGTAAAAATGAACTTAATTTGGTATGTTCAACTGATGATAATTTTATTTCACATGCTTATGCTATGATGAATTCAGTAAGATTAAATACTAAATCCAAAGTTAATTTTTATGTATTAACCAAAGGAATTAATCATGAAAATCAAAGAGTTTTGGAATCTCTAATTTCTAAAAATTTTAAAGTTAATTTTATTTTAGTTGAAGATAAGTTTTTTAATAGTTTTAAGAAAAAATTTCACATAGCGGAAGCATCTTATTATAGGCTTCTGATGGCCTGGTTACTTCCTGAAGAAATAGATAAATGTATTTTTCTAGATTGTGATATGATTGTTAGAGGAGATTTATCTGAATTATATAAAATTCCTATTGAAAATTTTTCAATTTGTGCTGTACCTGAATCTCATAAGAATTTAAAATATGTATCTTCAGATTGGGCATTGAAAAATTATAAAACTCTTAAAATTCCTGAGAATAATAAAATGTTCAATGCTGGTCTTTTATATGTAAATCTTGAGAAATGGAGGAATACAAATATAACTCCTAAGCTATTAGACTATGCCTATAAAAATCAAGAGATTCTAAAGTTTTGCGATCAGGATGTTTTGAATGCAATATTCTGGAATGATTGGAAACAATTATCCTATTCTTGGAATTTTACAACCTCTTGTTTATTTAATGACCTTGAAAATTCTCCTTTTAAGAATTTGAAAGAACTTAAAGAAGCAAAAAGGAGAGCTAATATTTTTCATTTTACATCGGGATATAAACCATGGCATAAAGATGGACATGATTTTTCTTTAGAATATTATAAATATACTAAAGGAACTTTAGTTTCAATTGTAATAAGAACAAAAAACAGACTTGATGATCTAAAAAAATGTTTAGAGAGTTTAAAATCACAAACTCATAAACAACTAGAAATAATTGTGGTTGATGATGCTTCTACTGATGGTACTTCTGAATTCTTGAAAAATAATATTTTATTTAAGCATATTAGAGTGAAAAAAAGAAAATCAACCGCACAATTGTATAATGTTGGTTGGAAAAATTCAATGGGGGAAATAGTAGTATATACTGATGATGATTGTGTTGCAGATAAAAATTGGATAGAAAATATTTTAGATGAATTTAATTCAGATTCAGAATTGATGGTTGTTGGAGGCTTATCTTTTATTGGCGATACAGAAGACATTTATTTTAGAGGTGCTGTTTCAGGTTGCAACATGGCTTTTAGAAAAAAAATATTCAATAAATATCATTTTGACGCCAACTTAAAGTATTCTCATTTAGGCGATGAATCTGAATTAATATCTAGATTAAAAAGAAACAATGTTAAAATTAAGTTTTCTGAGAAATCTGTAGTCAAACATTATATAAAACCAGGAAAACACAGGATTGACCAGAGTATAGGTTCAAAATTAAATAATCTTTATTCAATATTGAAGTTTAATGGATTAATTAATTATTATTATAACTTATTTAAACAAATTTATTTTTTGAATAAAGAAAAAGACTTAAATTATGAAAAAGATGAAGTTATTGAAAATTGTAGTGTGAGTATATTTTCACATACAACTGGAAATATAGATGCAATAAATACAACGCTTAATTCTCTAATGTATCAAGATTATTCTAATTATGAGTTATTTATTGCAAACCAAGGTGAGAAAATACCTGATTCATATTCAAAGATTAAATTAATTCAATCAAATAAAATTTCAGAACTCTTAAATTTTTTTTTACATCAATCTAACGGTCAATTGGTAGTATTTGCAAAAGCAGGTTATGTGTATGAAAAAAAATGGTTACGTTCTTTGATTGATAACATTAAAGGAGGCAATTATGCGGTTAATGGTTCTGAATTTAGCTATCCTGTTGAATTTAGTTTTTTAATGAAAAAATCATTATTTAAGAATTACAGATTCCTTAATATTTCTAATGATTTTAATTTTTATGTTAATTTAATTAAGAAGAAAATTATTTTCAATGGGATTGAAATAAATAAATTAGGTGTGAATTATTTTAATAAAAAAATAGATGATAATAATAACAAATCTATTAAAGGTGATTTTTTAACTTATAATCTTGTGGGAGCAATTTATGGATGTAGATTATTAAAATGGAAAGTCCCATACTTTGATTTATTATTTTATATACCTTTAAAATCTAAGCTTAAATTTATAGAAGAGAAATTTCGCTTAATCTTTTGAAAATGAAAGGAATTTTATTTCA
>JAHWHN010000203.1 GCA_019323235.1 Candidatus Woesearchaeota archaeon
AAAAAAGGAAGAATCTTAGTTACAGATTGCTTCTAGTTCTTTTAAGATATCATCTTGCTCATCATAGTTTTCTTCTAAATCTACAACTGCATCTTTGATATCTTCTAAATCAGTTTCAATGCTATCAATTTGACCTTCGAATGATTTAACATCATCTTCAATGTCAGTAACATCTTCTGATTCATCATCGTAATTTCTATCTTCTAATTCATTTGATAATTTACCTAAATATTTTCTTAAATCATCAACTGCATCAGCATAGTCATTACTGATTACATCTAAAGCATCTTCTAAATCTTCTTCAACTTTATCATAATCATCTTCATCGCCTAAATGATCTTGAGCATCATCTAAGTTATTATCGATGTTAGTAATTTCTGCTTTAATAGCATCTACTAATTCAGTTACTTTTTGAGTAAAGTTAATGAATTCAGAATCAGTAGTCCAATCAGATTCGTTAAAACCAGATTCGAAACTAATATCTTTGAAATCATCTAAGATAGTATCTAAATCATCTTCTAAATCTCCAAGATCATCTGAAGCGATTGTATCTACTTCTTCATCATACTTATCAAATTCATCATCAATATTTGCGAAATATGATTTTGCAATAGATTCTAGACCGTTTTTACAATCATTTTCATTAAATGAATAATCGAAATCTGATCTATCTTCCATATAAATGTCAAATTTTTGCTTTGTTGTTAATGTTCCATCTGAAGTACTATCAGTAGAATCATCTTCATCATCTTTTTGCTCGTTTAATTTAGCAAGTTCTTCTCTTACTAATTGTTGAGCTAATTTCATTGCTTCTTCTTGAACTTTAGCATCAATTTCTGCTTGTGAAACTACATTTGAAGCTGCACCACCAGTAACAGCATCATCTGAGAAATCGGAGAAATCTTCATTTGTTTCACTAGCACAACCGACTAATAATAAGCTCAAAATTACGAAACTAACCATTAATAGTTTTTTCATTTTTAAGTTTCCTCCATGTATAATCATACACTACTCCCGAATGATACTCCATTTATAAAGATTTCCGATATAGTGTACCTAAAATAATAGAAATTTGAAAAAAAGGATATTTAAGCCTTTTTAGAATGCTTATTTTCTAAGTTCATTACTATTTTTAATGCTTCAATTGCAACTTCAATTTGCTTATCATTCGGCTCTTTTGTAGTTAATTTTTGCATTATAATCCCAGGTAATGAAAATAAGTCTGTAACCCAATTGTTATATTTCCCATTTAATTTAAGAATTTCATAACTTATTCCAGCAATAATTGGTAAAAACGCTACTCTTAATATTAGATTATATGTCCACCCCATACTCAAAGGTATGAATAAGTAAATAATCATACTCACAAAAATAACAAAAAATAAGAAATTTGTACCACATCTCTTATGTTCTTTCTTATATTTTTTACAATTTTTGACATTTAATTCTTTTCCAGCCTCTGCACAACCAACTGCTTTATGCTCAGCCCCATGATATTCAAAAATTCTTCCTGTTTCTTTAAATAAACCTATTAAGAAGATATAAGTTAAGATTAAAATTAATTTGATTAAACCATCTAGAAAATTAAATAAAATTGCATTTTTACTTCCAACTAAATACCCACTCAAAAAGAAAGGAACGGCTTTGAATAAAACTAATGCAAAGGCTATACTAAAAATAGTAGTTAAAACAATTAGTAAAGTATCCCATTTACTAGATTCATCACTACCTTCATTCATTTGTTGATCAGCACTCCAATTTAATGCCTTAGAACCAATTCTAACCATATCAAATAAATTATAAATTCCTCTAATAAAGAAAATCTTAGAAAAAAATGATGTTTTTAATCTCTTATGCATGGTTTTAATTTTACCATTTTCTAATCTAACTGCTACTGACATATGATTCTTAGATCTCATCATCACGCCTTCAATTACCGCTTGTCCACCATAACTCATTTTCTTACCTATGTATTAATTTCTTTATTACAAAGAACAATATTGTTGAAATAATCAATATAGTAATCCAATCTATTAATAAATATATGTATTTATACCTATCAACAATTCTTTCGTTATAAAATTCAGTATCATCTAAAATAATTCCAGTCCTTTCTTTAATATTAACTCTTAATTTAAAGTGTCTATTAAAATTATGAGGGCCTTCTACAAATAAGAAGAAATCATAATCATCAGAATAAATTCCTGCTCTGAAATTCAAAACTAATTCTACACTCTCTCCAGCTTTTAATAATTCAATAGTTGACGGACTAATATCTACATTAATTCCTTTAAGAGAATATACATCTATAATTAAATTTTTTAAATCCAATGAACCATTATTTACTAGTCTTAATAGAACTGTTGTTTCTCCAGACCTTTCTATTTGAACTTCTATATCATAAGAAATTGTTAAATCTGGATATACATTAGGTCCATCAGAACCACTTCTTCTCTCAAATCCTCTTCTCTCTTCTTCAGCTGTAACATCTGATACAAATATAGTAAAGTTCTCTGAAGTAATTGAATTTTGACATTCTGAATTGTCATCAACAGTTATTTCAAAAGTAAAATTACCAGTAGTTATAGGAGTAAATGAAAATATTCCTTGAAATGGATTTATACTAATCAATTCACTATCATCCGAAAAAGTAACATTATTACCATCATCTATTGCATCAACATCACAAAGATAATATTCATTAATTGAAGTTTCGTTTAAACATTTTGAAAAATCTAATTCAGGAGGCCTATTAACACATAATCTTGCTGTCCCTTTTACTGCCATTCCTTCAACTGAGTTTTCAACAGGATAAAATATTCTTACACTATAAATTAGGGTTGCAACTAAAATTAATAGAAAAATTACTAATAATGCATCCTTAATTAATTTCATTTTATCATGATTATCTTAGCTTTACCCTTATAAATTCCAGTCTTGGCACTTCCAGGAATGGAAGCTACAAAACCAATCTCAAGTTCATCTTTCAGAGTTAATTCACTTGGAACTCTAATAAATTGAGCAATATCACCACTTATGTCTATTTTAACTTTTAATTCATCATATTCTGACTGAGTTAGTATAATTGTTTTCTTAGCAGAATTTCCTACTCCCAACACACCAAAATTAAGCTCACTCGCATTATTATTAAAACCTATTCCAGTATCAGAAACTTCCACAACCATATTTATTTCTTTAACATCAACAATACTTAAAGAATAAGAAATTAAATATGCTGAAAGTAATAATGATACAATTACTAAGAAAAATATAATATTATTTCTTAGATTTTTTCCGTTTTTCTTTTGATTTTTCATTTTCATGTTTTACTACAAAGAATAATATATTCAATAGTAATATTATTATTAATAATATTATTAAGATTGTACTTAATTCAAAACTACTAGTTTCATTAATTACGGTTATAACACCTTCTTTTTTTGTAACTTGTCCAGTATAATATACATCAATATCTACTTTATAAGTTCCAGCCGGATAAGGAATATTTGCAAAACCAGTTAAGCAACTCTCTCCCAATGCATCCAATTTACTAGATATTGTTTTAAAATCTTGATTTTCTATTCTTAAATTAGCATAGACGTTTTCGATTAAAGTATTCCAATTATTTTGAACACAAATATCAAATTCATTTACTTTTTGTGAAATAAAAACATCAGTATAATTAATTACATCAACACTTAAATGACCAATTTTCAAATCACCTTCTAAAATCTCTTTGTTTTGGGCATAAGTTACATAAGCTTTAACTTTATAATCACCAGGACTATAACCTGTTGAATCCCATCTTTTTGAAAAAGTAACAGTTTGATCAGGTAAAACATCTTTTGTTCCTAAATCCATCTCAGCAATTAAACCACCATCTCTTAAAATTTCAGCTTTTACATTTACATTTTGTGCAGCAGTATCTCCCAAGTTTTGAGATGTAACTTTAATGTTTAAGGATTCATTTACATTAATATTTGGAAATGATAATTTATTTATTAAATAAATACCCTCATAAGGAACAGTTACATATAATGGTGCAATTACTTTAGTTTTAGAACCAACACCAACTCCCTCTGCTAAAACTTGTTCTGCTGCGACAGAGAAAATACTCCTTCTACCAGGAGTTTCTATGTAATCTGGAAATTTAACTTTTATTTTTAAATAAATCTTCTCATCCGTTACCTTTTCTTCAAGAATTTCATATTCAACTAAACCTGGATTAATACTATAAGCCTGCTTTCCAGTACCGCCCATCCAATATTCTAAAACCATTTCTTTGTTAGGAACAAATTTAGTTTCATACTTACCAGGTGAAATATAAGAATGTGCACTAACTAAACTAGAGAAAAAAATTAAAGAAAATACACTTAAAATCAAAAATTTCAAGTAGTATTTCAT
>JAHWHN010000026.1 GCA_019323235.1 Candidatus Woesearchaeota archaeon
GGGCATTCTGTACCTCGTATCTTATTTTACTAGATACATTATCACCTTTTTCTTTGTCATCTTTTCTATCAATTAAATTTACACCTGCTAATTCATATATAGCTGGTAATTTTTTTTGTAAAGAATATGGCCATCCATAGAAATGATATCCTGAAGATTGTGTCCAAACACACATTGCTGGCTTATTTATGGAGAAGTCCGCCCCTATTAACACTGTTTCATTCACTTTTGACAAAATTTTAAATTTTTATTTATATATTTAAAGAAAAATAAACTATCGCTGAACATTGTTATGAAAAAATTTATTTGTTTAGAATGTAAAAAAAAATATTAGAAAAAGAAAAAGCCACTATTTCTAATGGCTTTAAATATATTATAATAATTGATAAAAATTATATGGAATTTGAGGATTTACTTTAAAAGTTTTAATTACTCAGTTGGTTCGCCATCAAATTCTTCATTAGAATTTTCAGCTTCTTCTTTCGTTTGATATTCTATACCATCTAGATGTTGTGGTGGTGAGTATAATGTGTATAATTTAAGAGTAGAATTTCCTGTATTAATAATATCATGCTTTGCACTTGCTGGTATTATAACAGAATCTCCATCTTTTACATCATAAGTATTGTTGTTAATAATTACTTGACCATTTCCAGATTCAAATCTAAAAAATTGATCAACATCATGAACTTCTAAACCTATATTTTCTTTTGGTTCTAAGCTCATTAAAACTAGTTGCATATTTTCTCCGGTATATAAAACTTTGCGAAATGAATTATTATTTAAAGTTTCTTGTTCTATATTAGAATAAAATCCCTTTTTTCTAGATGCATGTTCTTCTCTGCCATCTCCATCAACTTGAGGATCCTCAACAAACCATTCATTTAAATTTTCTGTAACTAATTTTTTCATTTTATACTAAATTTATTAAACTTTCTAATTTTTCTTTAAATGCATAAGCGCCCATGGGATCTTTTCTATATACATCTAACCAATCTCGTGCTCCTATTTTAGTCCAAAAATCTCCGGATTCTTTTTCATATTCACCCCAGGCACCTCTGTTTGTTTTTATTAATTGGTCTTCTAATGATTCCATTTCGCCAGCAAACATATGCGCTAATTGGTTAAAATTTTCGTTAAGCGATTCAGATACTAATTTTGCTTTCATATTAATTAATTATTTTCCTAGAGCTATTCCTATTGCAGCTGTAACTAATCTACTTGTTAATAACTTTCCTAATGTACCATTTTGATCAATACCTAATGCTTTACAAATAGCTTTTCCTATAGCTGGACCAATTAATGCACCTGCTGCACCACCAACTAAACCACCTAAAAAACCTTCTTCTATTTCTTCACCATGACTAATTTTTTCTAAAATAATGTCATAAGCTTTTTCAGCTTCATTAATTTCAATAGGTGTTAAATCTTTAATTTCTTCACTTTCAAATATTCTAGAAGATTTACCGTATTTAATTTCGTTATATGTTGGTAATTTTTCCATTTTAAAGTTTATTTTATATATTCGAATTATTATTAAGCCTTCTTTTTATATTAAATCTATTATATCTTAATCCTAAAGTAAAAGTGTTAAAATCTGCAGCAGTTGTTGCATAACTAACATCAAATTGAGATAAACCAGTAGGTACAATTTTATGAAATTCAAATGCTACTAACTCAAATCCATGCATGTCTAAGAAACTAACGTACATTGATGGCCAAAAAACATCTCCCTCTTTATATTTCAAAAATTCTTCAATTTGTTCAAATATAATCCAATAAGTAACGAATCCTTCAGACAATTTAAATGTTACATCAATATTTTTATCAAAAATAGGTTCTAATTCTTTACCACCTTTATAGCCTATTTCAAACTGAGACTGTTGTTGAGTTACAGTAGCTAAATCCATTGGAGGAATTGTTACAGTTTGTATTGAAGCATTAAAAAAATCTTCAATTGTTTGATATGGTAATTTTAAACGTTTAACAACAGGTTCCCATTTTTTAACTACACTAGGATAGAAAAAATTTGGTGGGAACCAAATCGTGAACATATTCGATTTTGCATTAAGAATAGGCATATCTCAAAATATTATAATTTTTCTTTAAGTTTTTTCTCTGTAATTGTTGATGTACTATTAGATACGGTTCTAACTGGTATCTTTTTTTCCGGAGTTATTTCTGGAACTCTTTTAGGAACACCTCTTAATTTTTCATAATCTGTTTTTGTTAATTCCTTTTTAGGTGTAACTGTTTTAGTTGGCTTTCTTGGTTTCTTAATAGAAGATTCATATGAACTTAAAGATACTGTTTTTTTAGTTAATAATAAATTTTCATATGATAATCTTTCAACTTCTTTTGCTAATTGTGATTCTTTAGTTGATATATAAGGACTTCCAGATTGTAAAGGCTGTTTTGTTAATGATATATTTTCATTAGCTGAAGATAATTTTTTAATTTTACTTGATGATTTAGTTAATTCTTCTTCTAACTTACTAATAGTTGATCTAGCAGTCACTAATTGTTTATTTAAATTTCCTATTTCTCTTTGATAATTAGCTATTTGATCTTCTCCCTCTTCTTTATTAGATACGCTACTAAATGTTCCTTCGTAGAAAGTATATTTTGATCCATTCGGATTTTTAACTAAAATATAAAAAGATCTTTTTGATTGATTTAGTAAATTAGTAACTTGATCTTTATTTAATTTAAATTCTAATTCACCTAATGCAGTATTCATATTAGTTGAATATGTAGGAAC
>JAHWHN010000204.1 GCA_019323235.1 Candidatus Woesearchaeota archaeon
ATTTCCAACATATTATTTCTACATTGACAATGATTTATGGGAAGATATTGAAGATGTTAAGTATGTTGCTAATTTAAGTTTTGATTTCTTGATTCCTCAAGACCATCATATTGAAATGAAAGTAAATATCAATGGTAGAAACTTTGGAATTAGAGAATTTGACGATTCATATTCTTCTGGAATTATAAAAAATGGTGACTATGAATATAGTACTGTTGGATATGATGAAGGATTATATTTCAAGATTATTGATGATTATTTAGAACAAGGTGATAATTATATAAGATTAGAACCTTTAGATGATGTTGATATTGTTGAAGTTAAACTTGAAGTTGATAAATTAAGTAAAGTTAGAAGTTCTAGAACTGGAAGTTCAAGATAAGTTAAAAATGGGTACCGGAGATGCTGTTGCGAAAATCGGAAAAGAAGTATTTAAGAAAGTAGCAAATGAAGCTAAAGATGAAGCAATAAATCAAGCAACTAATTATGCAACTCAAAAAGCTGTAAATATGGCTCAAGGTTCCAAACCTAAATTAAAAGTAAGTTCTAATCCTGGTTTAAACTACAACCCATCACAACCAAAACCAACTCCACAACCACAAAAATCAAATCCTTTTGTAGACCAACAAAAAGCTAAACTTCAAGAAAAAATTAATTTGGCTTTCAATGAACATAAGACTTCAGGTCCTCAACCAGGTCAATCATCACAACCAATACCAACTGATTCAAAAATTGCTGATGCTGAGAATAGAATTGCTCAAGCTCAAGAAGAAGCAAATAAATTAAAATCTGAAGAAATTGAAGTTGAAAAAGAAAGAGTGGATGTTGAAAGAGATTCTTCAAAATCAACAGGAAGCTCATCTAGTTCTGGAGGTAGTTCTGCATTAGATGAAGATATAAAACCTGAAAATAGATCTTTTGAAATTTCTGCAAATTTACATACTACATCTTCTTCAAATATGTTAGAGGTTTTACTTCTTGCAATTTTTTTAGATGTTTTTCAAATAATATTATCCATTAGTGGAAATAGATTTTATGATTTAAATATTATTTTAGACATTCCTTTTATAATCTCCATGAAAAAGAGAACAGGGCATTATAGTAATAATTTTTGGTCTTATGTTGCAATTATATTTGAGTTTTTGCCATTCCTTCCTTTTGACGTATTTCCATTATATTCAGCATCAATGGGATATAATTATTGGAAATATAAAAAAGATGTAAAAGATCCAACTGGTATGGAAAGACAAAAAAAGAAAATAGCTAAAGCGAAAGCAGCTCAAGCAAAATTAAGAGAAAAATTAGAAAGATTAGAAAATGTTGAAGAAAGATTAGCTAGTACTTCTAGATTAAAATTGACACTAGCTTTTGGAATTGCACTAGCATGGGATATTGGAGATATTCTTTCTTCAATTGCAACAGGAACTGCTGATGAATGGTCTTTTGATTATTTTGGTACTGTTGATACTGCTGTTCAGTATAGTTTATACAAACTTTGTGGGGTGTATTATAAAAAATTAGCTTTGTTGGAATACATACCTTATGTTGATTGGTTTTTTTGGAATACACTTTCTGTGTATGTGGCAATGAAAGCATACAAAAGAGATTTGAAAGTAAAAAGTGGAGATAAAAAAGCTAAAGAAGAAGCAGAAAAAAGTTTTAACAAAATTAAAATATCTTTATCAACTGGACAAACATCTTTCCTAAGAAAAGCAACAATTTCTTTAGTACTATTATTAATTATTTTTTCAGGATTATTTTTATTTACAGATGCAGGCCCAAGATTTATTAAACAATTTTCAGATAAAGAATTTGATATTGATTTAAGTCCTGCTCATGCAATGGATGCAATAAGATTTAAGTTATTACAAGCAACAAATTATATTCAAGGGAGATGGTCTAGATCTATTGGAATAGCAACTGGTGATTATGATACTTTTGAAGGGACTGTTGAGAATTTAAATAAAAATGTTGGTTTGAAATTACAATTGGATAAAACAATAAATTCATTTTTTATTTCAGATAAATCAGTAAATCCAGTTTTATTTGCAACGGTTTCAGGAAGAGGTTTAGACCCAGAAATTTGTGGTTTGATTGGTGATGATTGTGTATTAGATGGTGAGATTAAATTAGGATGTTCAGTGGCTAATCCTTCTATGACTGCAACAATAAATCCTTCCACAATTACTTTTAGTAGTATTGAGGATTCTTATTATGATGCAACATGTTCTATAAATGTAAAAGATCTTCCTGATGACAAAAAATCAGAATTAGTTTATTTTACATCAGATTTTGATTTTATGACAATGGGTTATAAAAGATCAAATTTTATAGATGCTGATAGAAAAAGAGAATTAGATTCTGAAGAAGGATTTAAATTTCCAGTTTATGAAGCTAAGTTCACTCCTGGACCAGTAGCTATTAAATTTAATGAAATAAATAATCCACTTTTAGTTGGAAATTTTAGAAGAATGCAATTTAAATTTTCAATAGAAAATGTTGGAAATGGTAAAATTAACAAATTCAAGAAAATCGCATTTAAAGTTCCAGAGGGCGTAGTTCTAGAACAATGTAATTATGATTTCAAAGCATCTGGTAGTGAGATTGTAATGAATGAAGATTTATTTAATACGAGAGATTTCCAATTAGTTGAAAAAACAAATCCAATAAGAATTGCTTGTTCTTTAGATTTATCATCTTCGAAAATTTTAGATTTAAATAATGTTTATACCACAGACTCGTTTAAAGTTTTAGTTGCTTATGAATATTCTTTAAGAGAAAGTATGCAAATTAAATTTGAAAGGGCATTAGAAGTTAAAGATTTAACAGAATGTTATGCATTTTGTACTTCAGATGGTGGTTGTAGATGTGTTGGAAGTGGTTGTAATACTCAACAAATAATCCCTAAATTTGAAAATTGTGTTGGAGATAAGTATACTGAGTGGCAAACTAAATGTATTAGACTTCCTGAAAATGAATGTAATGCGGTAAAAGCAAGTGATGGTACACAAATTTGTACTTATGGAAGCAATGGTTGTGAATTAAAATTCAGAGTTTCATAAAAATTTATATAGTTCAAACTAAAATTAAGTTATATGATAAAAAAATTAATACCTTTATTTGTACTTTTATTATTAGTGTCTTGTACTACTTCTGGTCCGGATTATAATTATAGAACAGGTACTGAAGGTATTAAGGTTGAGTTTCTTGAAGGAATATATGACACAATTTATGAGAATGAAGATTTAATAATTTCTTTAAATATTGAAAATCTTGGAGCTTATGATTCTAATAATATTTATTTCTCTGTTTTTACAGAAAGAGATGTAATTGATAATCCTACAAAATCTTTCGAAATTGGAACTTTAGAAGGGAGAAAACTAAATAAAAATTTCGGAGATGTTGAATATAAAGATATTGAAACCAAAGTTAAGAAAATTTTTGTAGCAGAAGAAATAAATTCTAAAATTAGAATTGATTATTGTTATCCATATGAAAGTTTTTTATCTGCAGAAATTTGTGTTGATTCTGATCCGAGAGATGAATTTGAACAAAATATTGCTGGATGTCCAACTTATGATAAGTCTTTTACACAAGGTCAAGGAGGACCAGTAGCAATAACTTATGTAGATCCTGTCTTTGTTCCATCAGGAAATGGAGTAATTCCAAAATTCAAAATAATTGTCGAAAATGTTGGGGATGGAGTTGTTGTAAATTATGGTAATTACAAAGGAGCTTGTCAAGCAAGTTCTTATGATAAATCAAATTATGGTGTGATTGATGTAGATGATGTTTATTTAGGAAATGTTAAATTAACATGTAATAGAAATAAATTAACTGTTGAAGAAGTTCAAAGAGGAAATGAATTTTATGAAGCAGATAGGGCAGTAATGACTTGTACTGGAGAGTTAATTGAAAAACAAGAAATGTATGCAACACTACTAAGAATTGGAATTAAATATGGCTATAAAGATTCAGTAGAACAAGAAATAAATGTTTTCAAAGAAAATTACATTGAAAGTTAAATAAATAGCTTTTTATATTAAAATCACCAAAAAGTTTAAATACTAAAAAATTAGAAAATTACTAATTATTTATAAAAGAGGTAATATTATGAAATATGTGTTGAAAATCATGGTTTTGGTTTCTTTGCTATCCTTGTTAGTAGCATGTGGTGGCGGAGGAGAAGTTAGTTCAAATTGGAAGTCAGGTACACAAGGTGTAGTTGTCCAATTTGCACCTGATAGTCCACCTAATGTTGTTTATTCTGGAGAAGAATACGTATTAGGTTTAGAATTAAGAAATAAAGGGTCTTTTCCTTTAGATGATGAAGATGAATTAGATGTTGACTTATACTTTTCTGGTTTTGAAAGAGATTTAATTAGTTTACCTTATGAAGATTATGTAAGTATTGTTGGTGGTAAAACTCCTACTAATTTAGAAGGAGGTTTAGAATTTTATGATAAAGAATTTGATGTAGAAATCTATGATGATTCTGATTCATTAAATCAAAATCTGAAAGTAACTGCTTGTTATGAATATGAAACAAATGCAGCTTTAGAAACTTGTGTAGATCCAAACCCAATTCAAAATGATGAAGACACATGTACTCCTGGTGTTACAGGAACTGGAAGCCAAGGTGGCCCAATTGCAATTAGTTCAGTTACACAAGAATCATTAAAAGGTAAAGCAAGATATACAATTAAAATTTCAAATGTTGGTGGAGGAACAGTTTTCATGGATAATGATTGTTTAAATCCTTCTAGAACAAATAAAAATATTGTATATTTAGAAGATGCTTATTTGGGTGATCAAGATATGCATTGTAGTCCAGATGATTATATTAGATTAGTTAATGGAGTTGGAACATTATCTTGTATTGTAGATAGATTAGATGAAGACGAACCTGCATATAAAACATCATTAGGAGTTCATTTAAGTTACAATTATAAGACTTCTGCAACTAAGCAAATACAAATTAAAAGAATCGAATAGATTTCTTTTTTTTCTTTAATTTTATTTTAATTTCTTAAAATTTATGTTTACATAACGAAATGTTTATAATAGATTGATAAATACTTTAGAATATGAAGAGCTCAATTTGGATTGAAAAATATAGACCTCAAACTTTTGAAGAAGTAAAGGGTCAAGATAAGATTGTAGAACGTGTTAAAGCACTTGTAGAAAAGAAAAATCTACCTCATTTATTATTTACTGGTCCAGCTGGAGTTGGAAAAACTACATTATCTATAGTTATTGCTAAAGAATTATTTGGAGAATCTTGGAAAGATAATTTCTTAGAATTAAATGCTTCTGATGAAAGAGGAATTGATGTTGTTAGAGTTAAAGTAAAAGACTTTGCTAGAACTAGGGCTATGGGCGATGTTCCTTTCAAATTAATATATTTAGATGAATCTGATGCTTTGACAAAAGAAGCTCAACAAGCATTAAGAAGAACTATGGAAAATTATACAGCTAATTGTAGATTCATTTTAGCAGCCAATTATTCTTCTAAAATTATTGATCCTATACAGTCAAGATGTGCAGTATTTAGGTTTAAACCTTTGGAGAAAAAAGATGTTTTTGAATTAATTGATTCAATTGCTGGAAAAGAGAATTTAAATGTTGATGAAGATGCAAAAGAGGCATTATTTAAAGTAAGTAAAGGAGATTGTAGAAAGCTTGAAAATACCATGCAAAGTTGTTCTTCTATATCTTCTGATATTACTGAGGATGTTGTTTATAGCTTAGCATCTTTCGCAAAGCCTAATGAATTAAAGGATATTCTAGAAAAGGCTTTAAACAAAGATTTTGACACTTCTAAGGCCGATTTATTAAAGACTATGATTAAGTATGGCTTAGCAGGAACTGATATTATAAAGCAAATTCAGTCCGAAATTTGGAATTTAGATGTTGAAGATAATGCTAAGGTTGCTTTAATAGATAAATGTGGTGAAATTGAGTTCAGAATGGTTGAAGGTAGTGACGAAATGATTCAGTTAGAGGCACTATTAGCTTATATTTACAATATAAAATAGTTTTTTTTAAATTTTAAATTCTAAGAATAATTAATTAAAAAAAGAAGAATTGAAGACAATTAAATTATGTCTTCTTCTGATACTACTAAGAAATCTCCAACTGCTATTACAGCTGAAAAAGGAATTTTTAAGTTCCCTGATGCATCCTTTTCTAATTCTAATTTTTGAGCATTAGAAGTAGCACCTTTTAGAATAATATTGATTAATTCTCCTGATCTTGTTTCGAATTCAACATCTTGTACAGAACCGTAAGTTTTACCATTTTTACTTACAACAGTCTTACCGATTAGTTCTTTTGAAAAAATTTTCTCTTCATCCATTTTACTCCCTCGTGATTTTGATAATGTATTTAATTCGTTTGTACTTTTTAAATATATCGCTTTTTAGATAGTAATTTTTAAGAAAATATAGCATTTTTCCCTTTTAGGAGGAATAATCTTTAATAATAAAGTTTCATTATTAAATATTATGAAAGTAGTAGATAGAAGAAGGAACAGGAAGAATAAACCTAAAAAGGCGTTTTTTCAAACAAATGGTATTAGGGATATTAAAAGTGGCAAAGAGCCAGTTACTTTTTCAGATAATTTAGTAAAAAACATACTCTCTTTAGACAGTACTCAATATGGTGTCATTGAATTTGATAATTTAATACCTGAAGAATATTCAAGTTCTATTGAATTTATGAAACATGGAACAAAAAAAGTTCTTGGCAAATTAGAACAATTAACTCTGGATGTTACTCCTCAAGATTTAATTGCTATGAATATGGATAATACTTCCTCATGTAGGTATAGTGGGGGTTTATTTTGTATTGATGAGGGTTTTGAATTTGAAATTAAATTATTAAATTGTTTAGAAGGATTACAACTGTTATATTATTTACATAAAGATAGAAGATCTGCTTTATCTGTTGACTTATATGATGGTAATTCAAACAATGTTGGTTTGGATGCAAAAGTATCCTTATCATCAAGAACTAAAGATAAAAGTCCTTATGATTCAATTAGATTTTCAAGAGTTCCTATTTTAGATAATGAAAGAAAAAATGATATTTTATATGCTTTAAGAGTAGAACATAATTGTGAATATAGGGATTATGATATTAGACGTGAATCTAGATTTACTGAAGATGTAGATTTAATTAGAAGAAATTTTTGTCCTCATGAGTTTGCAGCTTATTATTCAATCTTATTTAGTTATTTAGAAGATAATAGAGATAAAGCTAAAGTAATGTATGATATGAGTTTATTTCCTTTTCCAACACAATTAACTGTTGATTTTTACAAAAAAATGATGAACCAAACTTTAATCAAAGAAACTAAAGATAAAAATCCAAGATTAATTAAAGAAGGAGAGGCAGAAATCATGTTGTGGGGTTTAGTTCACAAATTGGGATATGAAAAAACATTCAAACCTGAAAGAAAAATTCTTGAATATAATTGGAATAAAGAAAATATTCCAAATTATGATTTATAAAATTTTTTTACAACTACTTAGTATATCCAAAACCTATTTAAATTAGTTTTTATTTCAGAGTTGATATGGGAGAAGATGATTTTGAAAGAGAGGTGCAGAATTTCGCATCAAGGATGACTGTTCTAGAATCTGAGAACATAATTCTTAAGCCAACTATTTCTCAGTTGAAGAACGAGTTAGATTCTGTAAAGACAAATCCTTTAATGGTTTGTGAAGTAAAAGATGTTTTAGATAAAGAAGTAATAATTAAAGTTCCAAATGGAAATTCTTTTTTAGTAAATGTAAGTCCTGATTTGAAATTAATTCCTGGCGATAAAGTATTCGTAGAACAAAAAAATCTTAATGTTATTAGAAAACATAATACTTTTACAGATAAAGATGTAGAGAAGTATGTTATCATAGAAAAACCAAATGTTTCTTGGGATCAAATTGGTGGTTTAGAAAAAGAAATTGAAGAAATTAAAGAAGTAATTGAACTTCCTTTAACAAAACCAGAATTATTCAAGAAAGTTGGAATAACTCCACCAAAAGGAGTTTTGTTACATGGAGAACCAGGAACTGGTAAAACATTATTGGCAAAAGCAGTAGCATCATCAACAAATGCAACTTTTATTGAAATAGTTGGTTCTGAATTAGTTCAGAAGTTTATTGGTGAAGGGGCGAAGCTAGTAAAAGATGTTTTTAAAATGGCAAAAGAAAAAGCTCCAGCTATATTATTTATTGATGAGTTAGACTCAATTGCTTCACAAAGAATTGAATTAGGAACTTCTGGAGAAAGAGAAGTTCAAAGAACTTTCATGCAATTATTAGCAGAAATAGATGGTTTTAAAAATTTAGATGGTGTAAAAATAATTGGATGTACAAATAGAAAAGATATTTTAGATCCTGCTATTTTAAGGCCTGGTAGATTAGATAGATTAATTGAAGTGTCTCCACCTAATAAAGATGGTATTAAAGAAATATTAAATATTCATTTGAAAAACATGAATGTATGTAGTGGTGTAAATTTAGATAATTTAGCTAAAAAAATAGAAGGAATGTCTGGTGCTGAAATTAAAGCATTATGTACAGAAGCAGGTTATTTTGCATTAAGAGATGGAAGACATAAAGTGGTTCATGAAGACTTTGAAAAATCCATTACAAAAATAATGGATAAAGAAGACAATTCAATGGAAAATATTTTCTTTTAGATTTTTTTCTTTTAATTTTTTAATATTTAATAAAAAAACAGAATTAACAAAATCCTGGCATTAAACCATCATCAAAATAATAATCAAATTCTTTTAATTCTTCTTTTTCTATACTTAAAAAATTTTCAAATTTATTTGCTCTAAAAATATAAAATTTATCCTCATCTAAAAAATATTTAAGTACTACTGATTTTATTTGGTCATCATCTTTTAAACCTTGTTCAGTTCTTGCTTTTTTTATTCCTTGAGCGCTATTCACTTGTGGAATCCAATATGATTCATATTCGTAATATTCATCTAAATATTTTTCA
>JAHWHN010000205.1 GCA_019323235.1 Candidatus Woesearchaeota archaeon
ATAATTTCATAGAACCTTTAATTGTAGAAAATTCTGGTGTAAAAAATTACAAACAAGGTGTAAGACCTTTAAAAAATGGTGTTGTAATTGATCATATTTCAAGAGGTAGTACTCCTCAAGAAATTCACTATAATATGAATCAAATTCAAAAAATTTTAGGTTTATATGATATTGGAGGTAGCTGGGTTGCTGAATCAGAAAGTAATTCGGGAGTATATAAGGGATTAATTTTTTTACCAAATACTAATAAATTAAAAGAAAAAGAAATGAAAAGATTAGCTGCAATTTCTCCAAACTGTAGAGTTAATGTAATTGAAGATCATAAAGTCAAAGAAAAATTATTATTAAATATGCCCGATCAGATTTATAATTTTAAAGAAATATCTTGTACAAATGAAAATTGTATTTCTAGTTATTTAAACAAAGAGCCAATGGGTGCACATTTTTATAATAAAGAGGGTATCTTTGAATGTAAATATTGTGAAAAACCTCACAATTATAAAGAGATTTGGAAAAAATGAACAGACTAGAACAAATTTTAAAAAAATTAAATCCTGGAGAATTAGCTCATTTAAATTATGGGAATCCTGACTCAATAGAAGAAATGAAAAAATCAGTAGGTTCTGAATATCAAAATTTCTTAGATCAAGCTAAAGAATTAAGTACAGCTCATGTATTCTTAGCAGAAAGAAGATTTTATATTAGAGAAATGGGTGCAAGTGATGATGATGATGATTACATGCCTAGTGAATATAGATTTGAAGTGATGGTAAAAAGAGGACATCAATATAAATCAATAGATAAAGGTTTTATTTCTGAAATAGATGATCATTTAGTTTCAAAGCTAAAGCAATATAATATTTCAAAAATAACTACTTGTGATATTGGTGAAGGAAATCAAGACGCAAGAGGTTCTTTTTGTGAAACAGAAGTTCTTAATATTTTACAAAATAAAACAATAAAATACTTAGAAGATAATTTAATTACAGTTGTAATTAATAAAGATCATGGAATGGATTATCTTGACTTTCACACTAATCAGCTTATTATTTGATATTTAATCAGAATTCTTCTTTTTTTACTTTACCAAAATTATACAAATTACCATCTTCAGTAATTGTTACTTCAAATTCTTTGATTCCTTTCAAAAAAGGACTTAATAATTTTTCTGAAGTAATATCTGTACCTTCATTAGCTAAATTAAAAGAAGGTAAAACATACAAATTTTTACTTTTAAATTTACATTTCAAGAAACATTTAAACTTTTCACTTTTAGATTTCTCTCTTAAAACAATAGCTGGATGTTCATGACCAATAATTATATTTTTAATTTTCTTACTATCAATTTCTTCAGGAATAAAATCACCATGACAAATATAAGTATCATCAATAATATAATGATCTTTAACCTCAACATCTTTTTTATTAGCAATAACTTCAGTTATTTTATCGTGATTACCTTTAATAAAAATTAGTTTTGAGACACGTTTAATCATATCAATTAAATCATAAGTATCATTCCATTCTTGATTAGAAATAGTACCAAATTCATGTTTAATATCTCCATTAATAATAACTAACTTAGGTTTTAATTCTTTCAACAAAGAAATTATTTTTTTCTTTTGTTTTTGAAACATTGTTCTAGGAACTAAAATACCTTTTCTATTAAGATAAGCCTCATAACCAATATGTAAATCTGATATGATTAAAGTATCCTTAATTACAATTCCTAAGTCTTTAAACTCAATCATATAATATAATAATAACTACTACTTTAAAAAACTTAAGAATTATTCTAATTCAAAAAATCTCCGAAATCAATTCTATCATTAATCTCATAAGATAAATTTTCTAGCATTAACTCTTTAGCTTTATCTAAATTTTTTTCTCTTCCTAATACACATCCTAATTTAATATAGGCTGTTTCAGGCAAGATATCTTCTAAATATAAAATTCCTAATTCTAAAGATAACCTTCTTAATGGAGAATAAACTTTTGAAGAAGTTCTTCCATATAAACATTGAGAAGTCATACAAACCAATACTCCAGAATCAACTAAAGATTTAACAGCACCATAACAATCAATAGGAATATGACCAAAACCAGTTCCCATAATTATTAGACCTTTGTAACCTTTAAAATTTTCAAAAACATCTTTTTTGATTCCAGGATAAGAATATAAAATTCCAACTTTATCTTCAAACTTAACATTTAATTCTTTTTTATCAGAATGTCTATATTCTTTAGTTAAAACATCAATTTTATCAGCTCCATAAACTTTAGCAATTTCATTACTATTTACAGGCCTAAAAGCATCTCTTCTAGAAGTATGTAATTTTCTTACTTTAGTACCTCTAATTAAAGAACAATATTCATCAGAAGATTTACCATGCATACAAACTAAAACTTCATGAATCTTAGATGTTGCAGCTTTAACAGAACATATTAAATTAAAGAAAGCATCAGAACTTCCTCTATCAATACTTCTTTGAGCTGCTGTAAAAATAACTGGTTTATTAGGTTTTAACATAAATGAAATTGCTGCAGCTGCATATCCAAGAGTGTCTGTACCCATAGTTACAACAATACCATCATAATAATCAATTACTTTATCTAATTCTTTAGCAATCTTAACCCAATCTTTAGGATTCATATCCTCACTCATAACTTCCATTGTTTTTTTTGCATCCAAATTTGCAATATTTGCTAATTCAGGACACATATTTAAGAAATCGTTAGCGTCATACTCAGCAATAACCCCTCCGGTGGTATAATCAACTTTACTAGAAATAGTTCCACCTGTGGACATAACTAAGATATTTGGTAATTTTGGATTCTTTTTAATAGGCTTTGCTTTAACTTTTGATGGTTTAGCTTCTTTTAATACTTTAATCTCTTTTACATTTTTCTTATCAATACCAACATTATAACCATTCTTTAACTTAAGAACAATCTTATCATCTCCCAACAATTCAGGTCTAGAAATAAAAGTACCTTCTAGTTCCTCATCCTTAGTTTTAATTAAAACTTTATCTCCAGCATTAGCCATATTTCAATAAGAGAAATTTATCTTTATAAATATTTTGTAGAATTATTGTTTAACCCATCTAATTTTAAACATAAAATTTTGTTCTTTGAAACTTAAAAAATCAGCATCTTTGAACATTTTTGCATATTGCCTATCGACTTTAGAAATTAACTTACCATATTCTTCAATTTTTCTTTGATATTTTTCAATTTGGTCTTTTGTTAAGTTAATACTTCTATTAAGTCTATACATTTCTCCACGATAATCTTTAACATCATTATCTGCATCAAAAAGTTCTTCAATACGATTATTCAATATCATTTCATAAGCCATATTTTGTTCAATTCTATTTTCTAAATCTTCAATATTCATAGATAACCAATCTAATCTTTCAAAAAATCTTATTTCTTCAATACTTTCTTCTGTTATGTAATCTTGAAATTCTTTTACATTCTCAATTAAATATCTAAATCCTTTATCTTGATACTCTCTTTTAATTTCTTCAATTTCTTCTGAAGTAGTAGCGTTACGTTCATTTAATAACTTAAGATATAAGTCCTTTTCATAAATTCTCAAATCAATACCTAAATTTGATCTGAAACTATCATATTTTTCTGATAGTTCCTTACTGCATTTTGTTAAAAACTCCAATGTCTGATCAAAAATATCTTTTTCATAATCTTGTTGTTCTGGGTTATAATTATTTTCATCATCATCATTAAAGAAATCGTCTTCTTCATATTCTTCCAAGTCATCTAGAATATAATCATATAAAATTCCTATTTCATCTATGCCATTTTCAAGACATCTCATTGCTGCAGAATAATCTGCTTTCTTTCTAGAGCTGACAAAAGAAAAAATTTCTGACGCTGTAACTGCTCTATGTCTAATTGCATTAGCATAAATCATAGAAATTTTACAATTGTCTATAGGACAATACTCGTCAATACCATCTTTATTTAAAATACCTTTTCTACTTTTTAAATCATGAACATACTCAATAATTCTAAGAGATCTCTCAAAATCTTGATAAGCCAGTACTGTATTATTTATTTCATTAGGATTTTTTTTAAGATCTACTTCCTCATTAAAAAAACAAAGAGCTCTTACAAAATAATTATTACATTCATCAATTAAAGATTCAACTTGTTCATAGCTCAAATTAAATCCATCATATGATTCTTTTATATCTCTGAAACCATTATTTTCTAATCTTAAATCAAGATCTAATAAATCACAAAAGATAGAATTCTTTTTATCTATAATCCCATATTTTGGAATTAATGGAATATTTTTAAGCCCTGCTTCTGGTATTATTTTAAAAAACTGATTGTCATCATAGAAAACAGAATTATTATCTCTTTTAAAATCAATTAATCTAGCTTTCTTGAAAAAATCAATTAAAGGTTCAAGATTAAACTTTTGTTCTTTATCTAAATTTCTCATTGCAGAAAATTTACTAATTAAATTATCTTTAATTTTTGAAAAATTATTATCATTAGAACTAAACATTAACTCGTAACCTTGTTTATTACTTCCTATTAATTGAAAACCTTCAACACCTGAAATGATTTCTTCTAGTTTAGAACATTTTTCATCATCAAAATTTTCAAATCTAATACAAGCACGTGTTTCTTCAATATCATTTTCTAAAGTAACTTGTAAATTAGGAGTCAAATAATGCTTAATTGAAACTATATTCTTACTGTCTTCAAGTTTGACATTATCTAGTTTTTTAAGCATAGAATGGGTGAATGTATATTTATTTAAATAGATAATCCTTCTTGAATATATATTTACTAGATAAATCGTTAATTTAATAAATGAAAGCTTTTCTTAAGTCTCTCAATGATTAAAGAAAATCTTCATATTGCAATGATAATGGATGGCAACAGACGATGGGCGGTTGCAAATGGTAAAAATAAACTTCTAGGGCATAAAGCTGGTGCTGAAAAATTAAAAGAAGTAATTAAATGGTGTGTAGATATTAAATCAAGAGCTTTAACTCTTTATACATTCTCAACTGAAAATTTTAATAGAAGTAAAGAGGAAATAGAATCCTTATTCAAATTATTTAGAAGTTATTTTAAAGACTTATTAGAATCAAAAGAAGTAACTGAAAACAATATCAAAATCAAGTTCTTAGGTAAGTTGGATATGTTTCCTGATGACCTTCGACAACAAATGTTGGAAGCTAATGAAAAAACAAAAGACCATTCTGGTTTAAATTTGAATTTTTGTGTAGCATACGGGGGTCATCAAGAAATCATTGATGCTGTAAATAAAATATTAAAATTAGGAAAAGAATCAATTACTGAAGAAGAATTTGAAGATTATTTATATCTAAAAGATCAACCAGATTTAGTTATAAGAACTGGTGGGGCTGTAAGATTATCAAATTTCTTATCTTGGCAAACTGCTTATAGTGAATGGTTCTTTGTAGATGATTACTGGCCTGGATTAACTAAAGAAACTTTTGATGGAATTCTAGAACAATTTCAAGAACGTCAAAGAAACTTTGGTAAGTAATTTTTGAGGCTTGAACGAAGTGAAACCTCTTTCGGTGGCTACGGCCGAAAACGTAGAAAGAAACTTTTGATGGAATTCTAGAACAATTTCTAGAACGTCAAAGAAACTTCGGTAAATAATTTTTAAGTAAATTCTATCAAATTATTATTTTATAATTTTTATAAAAAATAAGAATCAAATAAAAAAGAAAAAAATGCTCAATAATCAAAGATTATTGGCACGACATAATGTCGAACTATCTATTTATTTGATAGTTAATTTTAGATTACTGGTTACATTAACAGTCTTACCAACAGTTACTTTACAAGAATAAATTTCAGGTGATGCTTTTGCTTGTAAAATTACTTGTATGTCTGAAGTAGCTCCTGTTACAATTGTATCTCCAATAATTTGTGTTGCTACAACATGTCCTGTGTTAGCTCCACTGTATTGAGGTAGACACTGGAAAGTTAAATCCGCGACATTATCTACAACTAAATCATTAGCCTGACTATTATAAACTTGCATCATCATTGATGTTTGTTTACCTTGTTGTAAAGATAAAGTACCTTCACCACCACCAGCAAATGTTACTGGATATCTTGATGTTGCTGTTGCAGGTTCTGTTTTAATATCAATACTACCGCTTAATTCTGCGAATTTTCCTCGTACGAACATTAAAACCATACCAAGAACTGCAAGTGCAATAATAATGATAATAATCAAATTGATGGACATTTCCATCGCACCTTTTTTATTGAATTTCATGTTTTAAACACCTCTCTCGTTATTTAATAGTAATTTTTAGGAATTCTCATATATAAACTTTTTGCAAAAATTTCTGCTCAGAATGTAATTTTATGAAATGATGTTGTTTAAATGTTACTAAAAGTTCAAGTATATTTGAATAATAACCTTTATAAATAACCTATTTATTCGATTTATTAACCTATGACTTATGAAGGCTGAATAAGCTGGAGAGAGGTAACAAAATTCTGTTACTAACGTCTAAATTCACAAGGTTGAAATTAGATGTCAATACAAACGTCATATAAACAAAATAAGGAGAAAAATAAAAATGAGTGAATCAGAAAGATTTTTAGAAGCTATAGAAAGCGCAAAAGCTTCAGGTAAATTAAAGAAAGGTGTAAATGAAGTAACAAAAGCATTAGAAAGAGGAGTTGCAAAATTAGTTGTATATGCTGGTGATGTATCCCCTAAAGAAATTGTTATGCATTTACCAATTTTAGCAAAAGAAAAAAATGTTCCATGTGGTGAAGTTGCTTCAAAAGAAGAATTAGCTGCTGCTGCTGGATTACCAAGACCAACTTCTGCTGTTGCAATATTAGATATTGGTAAAGCAAAAGATGTTCTAAAAGAATTACAAAATGAAGCTGCTGAAGAAGCTGCTGAAGAAGTAGCTGAAGAAGCTCCTGCTGAAGAAGCAACAGAAGAATCCAACGAAGAAGACAAAAAAGAAGAGTAATTTTAGAAAATGGCAAAGAAAAAAGATGATTCCGAAACTCAAGTAAAAGGAGCAGTTGTGTTTACACAAGCTGTACCTGCAAGAGTTGAAGAAATAATAGGAAGAACTGGAACTCGAGGAGAAATCGAACAAGTTCGATGTAAAGTTCTTGAAGGCTTTGATAAAGATAAAGTTATGAGAAGAAATGTTCGAGGTCCAATTAGAGTTGGAGATATCTTAATGTTAAGAGAAACTGAAATAGAAGCTCAAAAGCTTAATCAGAGAAGGAGATAAAAATGGTGAAATGTAGTTTTTGTGGTGCAGAAATCAGAACAGGTACAGGAAAAATGTACGTTAAAACTGATGGCACTATTCTATGGTTCGATAAGAACAAATGTGAAAAGAATATGATCAAGCTAGGTAGAGTGGCTAGGAAAACAAAATGGTGTGCAAAGAACGAACATTAATTTTGATTAAACCTGATGGTGTAAAAAGATGCCTAGTTGGAAGAATCATAAGTCGATTCGAAGATTCAGGTATGAAAATTGTGGGGATGAGATTAACTCATGTACCTCAAGAATTAGCAGCTAATCACTACACACAAGATATTGCAGAAAGGAGAGGAGAACATGTAAGAAATGCTCTATTGAGTTTTATTACAAGTGGTCCTGTTGTTGCACTTTGTGTTGAAGGTGTAAATGCAATTGAAAATGTTAGAAAATTAGTTGGTTCAACAGAACCAAAAGCAGCTTTACCTGGTACTATAAGAGGAGATTTTACACATGTAAGTTTCCAACAAGCAGACCATCATAAAAAAGCTGTTGCTAATGTAATCCATGCTTCTGCAGATAAAGATGATGCAGCAAGAGAAGTTGGATTATGGTTCAATGAAGACGAACTTCAAACTTATGAAACAGTACATGAAGTATTAACATTTTAAGGGGAATTAAAAAATGGCAAAAATGAGTGAAAGAATTCTGAAGATTTCAGGAAATTCAGAAAATATTAGAAACATTGCAATCTGTGCTCACATTGATCACGGAAAAACAACTTTTTCAGACAACTTATTAGCGGGTGCTGGTATGATGTCTGAGCACTTAGCTGGTAAAGCTTGTGTTTTAGATTTCCATGAAGACGAAGCAGCAAGAGGAATCACTATTGATTCAGCTTCAGTATCCATGGTACACGAGATGAAAGGAAAAGAGTATTTAATTAACTTAATTGATACTCCTGGACACGTTGATTTTGGTGGTGACGTAACTAGAGCTATGAGAGCTGTAGATGGTGCAATTGTACTATCTTGTGCTTCTGAAGGTATTATGCCTCAGACTCAAACTGTTCTAAGACAAGCACTAAAAGAAAGAGTAAAACCAGTTCTTTTCATTAACAAAGTTGATAGATTAATCAAAGAATTAAAATTAACTCCAGAAGCAATGCAAGAAAGATTCATGAAAATTATCATGGGTGTTAACAAATTAATTAGAGAAATTGCAGAAAAAGAATTTGGGGAGAAATGGCAAACTAATGTTGTTGAAGGTTCAGTAGCATTTGGTTCAGCTTTCCACAATTGGGCTTTAAGTATTCCATACATGAAAGAGAAAGGAATTTCTTTTAAAGATATTATTGATGCTTACAACTCAGGAAATGATGAAGACTGGAAAGCGTTAGCTAAAAAAGCTCCATTGCATGAAGTAGTATTAAACATGGTAGTTGGTCACTTACCTAATCCAAAACAAGCTCAACCTTATAGAGTTCCAAAAATTTGGAGAGGTGACTTAGAAAGTTCATTTGGTAAAGATTTAGTAGGATGTAATGCAAATGGAAAATTGGCTTTCGTAATTACTAAAATTGTAGTAGACCCACAAGCTGGTGAAATCTCAGCAGGTAGAATTTTTTCAGGTACTATGAAAAAAGGTTTGGAAGTTTATGCTAACATTCAAAAACAAAAAGCAAGAATTCAACAAGTATTCTTGTATAATGGTGCAAAGAAAGATTTAGTGGATTCTGTTCCTGCAGGTAACATTATTGGTATTTCTGGAGTAAAAGCTTTCCCTGGTGAAACAATTACTCAAGAACCAGAAGAACCATTCGAAGCAATATCTCACATCTTCGATCCAGTTATTACTAAGGCAATTAGACCTGAAAACCCTGGTGACTTACCAAAGATGATTGAAGTATTGAGACAAGTTTCAAAAGAAGATCCTTCTGTAAAAGTAGAAATTAACGAAGATACTGGTGAATGTTTAATCTCTGGAATGGGTGAATTACACTTAGAAATTATTGAAAACAGAATTGAAAGTGAAAAACATCTAAAAGTAAAAACAGACCCACCTATTGTAACATATAGAGAAACTGTTTCTTCTGTTTCTCCTGAATTTGAAGGAAAATCTCCAAACAAACACAACAAATTATACTTTGTTGTAGAACCTCTAGAAGATTCATATTATGAAGCAATTAGAAAAGGAGATATCGCTGAAGGAAGAGTTAAGAAGAAAGATGATGCATTATGGGGAGCTTTAGAAGCTCAAGGAATGGATTCAAAAACATCTAGAAAAGTAAGAGATATCTATAATGGAAATATGTTTATTGATGGTACAAGAGGTATTGTATACATTAACGAAATTATTGAAATGGTATTAGATATGTTTGAAGATGTTATGAGACAAGGTCCATTAACTAGAGACCCATGTACTAAAGTTAAAGTAACATTAGTAGATACAAAACTTCACGAAGACGCTATACATCGAGGACCTGCACAAATGTATCCTGCTGTAAGAGAAGGTATTAGAGGTGCAATAATGGAAGCAAAACCATTATTACAAGAACCTATGCAGATTTTACAAGTTGATTGTCCAACAGAATATACTGGAGAAGTTTCCAAGTTAGTTCAAAACAAAAGAGGACAGTTATTAGAAATGGATGCACAAGGTGCAACTACTGTTGTAAAAGCAAAGATGCCTGTATCTGAATTAATGGGTTGGTCATCTGACTTAAGATCAGCAACAGGTGGTTTAGGAAGTAGTTCCATTATTGAACAACAGTTCGAAAGATTACCTATGGAATTACAATCTGATGTAAGAAGAAAGATTATGCAAAGAAAAGGTTTAAATGATGCTCAAGTTGGAGCATAAGCCTTAATCTTTATCAACAACGACGGTGCAACACAATCAAATTAATCGAATGTGTTGCAACAAAAACTTTATAAAGAGGCAATAAGTTCTCTTTAAATATTAGGCTCAATTTTAATAGGGAGGAAAATTAAAATGGCAGATAAAAAAGAACACATGAATTTAGTATTCATCGGTCACGTAGATCATGGTAAATCTACTACTGTTGGAAGATTATTATATGATTCAGGTACTATCGATGATAATACTATGAGAAAGTTGAAAGAAGAAGCAGCAGCTAACGGTAAAGCAGGTTTCGAGTTTGCTTATACTATGGATAATTTAAAAGAAGAAAGAGAAAGAGGAGTTACTATTGATTTAGCTCACAAAAAATATCAATCAAAATCTAAAGATTTTACAATTATCGATGCTCCAGGTCACAAAGATTTTATTAAAAACATGATTACTGGTGCTTCACAAGCTGATGCAGCTGTATTAGTAGTAGCAGCTAACGACGGAATTAATGCACAAACTAAAGAACACGTATTCTTATCAAAAACTTTAGGTATTAACCAAATAATTATTGCTGTTAACAAAATGGATATTTCTGGAGTAGATTACTCAGAAGCTAAATTCAATGAAGTTAAAGCAGATGTAGGTAAATTATTAGCTAGTGTTGGTTTCAAACCAGCAACTGTACCATTTATTCCTACTGCTTCATTATTAGGTGGAAATATTGTTAATAAATCTGATAAAATGCCTTGGTATACAGGACCAGTTTTAGCTGAAGCTATTGATGCTTTAGTTGTTCCAGAAAAACCTGTTGATAAACCTTTAAGAATGCCAATTCAAGACGTTTACAGTATCTCCGGTATTGGAGTTGTACCTGTAGGTAAAATTGAAACTGGTGTTATGAAAGTTAACCAAAAAGTTATTGCTGTACCTGGTAGAGAAGGAAAAGGTGTTCCTGGTGAAGTTAAATCTATTGAAATGCACCACGAACAATTCCAAGAAGCTATCCCTGGTGATAACGTTGGTATCTCAGTTAGAGGATTTGGTAAAAAAGATGTTGCTAGAGGTGACGTTATTGGTACTCCTGATAACATTCCAAAAGTAGCTGAAGAATTCACTGCAAAAATCGTAGTATTAAACCACCCAAGTGTTATCACTGTTGGTTACTGTCCAGTTTTCCACATCCACACTGCTCAAGTTGCAGGTCAGATTGTAGAAATTATCGACAAAACTACTGCTGGTGAAGTTACACAAAAACCTGATTTCATTAAAAACGGTGACAGTGCTACTGTAAGAATTAGACCTGTTCAACCTTTAGTAATTGAAAAGAACACTGAAATTCCAGAATTATCAAGATTCGCTCTTAGAGATTCCGGTGTAACAGTGGCTGCAGGAATGTGTGTAGACATGAAAGAAAAACCAATGGGTTAAATTTATAAATAACCCAATTTTTTTTATTTTTATTATTATGATTTTTTAAAAAAATCATGGTGACCAAAATAGATTATCATGAGGTAAAAAAATATGCAAAAAGCAAGAATTAAACTGGCGTCAACTGAAATCGACAAGATTAACGAAGTATGTAGTTACATCTCAGACATCGTTGAAAAAACTGGTGTTGATATGAAAGGCCCAATTCCATTACCTACTAAGAAATTAAAGGTAACTACAAGAAAGAGTCCTTGTGGAGACGGAAAAGCATCTTGGGAAAGATATGAGATGAGAATCCACAAAAGATTAATTGATTTAGGTGTTGATGAAAGAGCTTTAAGATTGGTAATGAGAGTTCCAATTCCAGAAGGTCTTAACATCGAAATTGAGTTGTTAGAATAAAATCTAACTTCTATTTCTAATTATTTACTTACAAAATTTTCATTGAAATATTTATTTTATAT
>JAHWHN010000206.1 GCA_019323235.1 Candidatus Woesearchaeota archaeon
GTATTCTTCTTGCTTCTAAATCAGGAATGTACATTATTAATGGAACTAATAGTTCTTCATTATAGATACTTTTTCCATGACCTTCTATATTATGATAACTATAAAAATCATGACCATGATCAGAACTTAATAAAATAACAGTATTTTTTAACTCATCTCTTTCTTCTAATTTATTGATTAATCTTCCAATTTGTTCATCAACATATTTTAAAGAATTATCAAATCTATTTATGCTGTTTTGTTGAGGAGTTAGTGCTAAAAAACTAATTGATAATACATTATCTGGAGAGTATGTTATGTTATAATCTTCTGGATAAGACATTGGAGTGTGAGTTGCTTGTAAGTTTAAGTACATAAAATAAGGTTCTTCATTATCATAAGAATCTAACCAATCTTCAACTTTATCTAATGTTTTTTCATCAAAGTCCTTTTTTCCTAAACCAGAACCATAATCAGTCTTTCCATCTGATAAAGAATATGAGTAAATATCTAAACCATCATAATTAAAATAATTATTCATACCAGCCCATAAATCATCTTGTGAAGAAAAATAAGTTGTATAATATCCATTATCTTTAAAAACATCCCAAACAAAAGTTCTTTCATGATCTACATCAAAGAAATTTCTATAATTGTTTGATAACATGTATCTAGATGATAAAAATGCTGGTTGAGCATAATCTGAATGAGTTGCAGTAGTATAAGCATTATCAAAAACAATTGATTTCTTTGCTAAATTGTCAAGGTTTGGTGAAACATCTCTTTCATAACCATAAGTTCCTAATCTATCTGCAGAAACTGATTCTAGTAAAATTACAATCACATTTGGTTTTTCTAAGGAAGTTTTTTCATTAAAAATTTTCTCAGAGATTATTAATTCAGGATTTGTATAAATAGGAGTTTCCATAACATAAGTTTCTACTATTGGATTTAATACCTTTAAGTAAGAAGGGATTATGAAGATAAATAATACTAATAATACAAAAGCAGTAAAAGTTGCTCTTTCATATTTAATTAAATCTTTTTTTCTTGTTTTTAAGAAATGAATTCTTCTGTTGAGTAAAAATATAACACTAGCAGATACTAATGATAATAAAAGTAATGAAATTAATAAAATTGTTTTTGGATAAATTTTCAATAAAAACAATGCAGTTTGACCTCTGAAGATTTGATTTGTTGTCAAAAAACTTAAACTTGCCCAAAGATATACTGATGAATATAATAATGTTAAAAATATAAACACTATTTTTGATGTTCTTTCTTTAACCTTATCAAAATTTGCAAGTAAGGATATTCCAAAAAAGAAAGTTATTGATAATAAACAATATTTTGTTGAAGTAGTAATTAATCTTAAATCTAATATTGGAGAGATTATTGTAACAATTGTAGTTACAAAAGATAATAATATTATTAAAATTAAGGAATATGAGAAATATGTTAATTTTAATTTATTCTTCATTAATCTAATTTATTTAGAATTCAATATATAAACTTTTCTTAAATCTTAAAAAAATAAATTAGCAAGATTATTTTAATCTTGCACGTGTTAAAACTATTAAAGAAACTAAGATTCCATATACTAAAAGAATATGTTCCATTGGTAGATATTTTGAAAGTAATAATATTAAACCAACAATGATTGCAACAATTCCAGATAGTAAAAATGTAATTTCAATTGCACTTTTGAAAATATTTCTTTTAAGGTCAAATAAAGCATCAATAATATGTTTCTTAGCATCTTCAATATTTTTTATTAAACTACTTTTCATTTTTGATTTGAAAAAACCAAATAAAAAGTGAGATACTACATCCATATAATCTCTTTTTTCTTTTGCCATTTTATTTTTTTCTTGTTAATAAAGCACCAATTGCTGCGCCAATAGCTGCAGAAGCTCCTGCGATAATAGCTGTTGCTTTTTCAGGATTTTTCTTAACATAAGCCTTATATTGCTTTTCTTTCTTAGTAAATTCAGCCTTTGCTTTTTTTAATTCAATCATAACTTTAGCTTCGTATTCTTTAAATGCTACTCTTGCTTTTTCAAACTCAACCTTTGCTTTTTCTTGATATTCTTTCATATCAGAAATTTTAGAATTAACTGCTTTTTTAATTGCTGCCTTAGTTAATTTACTAGCTACTTTCTTTTTTGTTTTTTTAGCTGTTTTCTTAACTGTTTTTGCCGCTTTGCCTGCAGTTTTTTTAACAGCCTTTTTAGTTGCCTTTTTAGCCATTTTATAACACCTCTTTATTAAATTACTTTAATATCTTTATTATATTCTTTACTTCTTTAACTATTTTGTGAATTTCTTCCTCTGTATTGTATGCATATAAGGAAATTCTAGTAGTAATCGGAAGTTTTCTACCATTATAATATGAATGAACACAATGTTGTCCAGATCTTGTCATAATACTTGAAGCAGAATCCAACATTGTTGAAAAATTATGCATATCAACACCTTCAATATAGAAATTAAATATCCCTCCTCTTAATTCAGGATTTTTAGGACCAATTATTTTTACAAAATCTTTTAGTTCTTCAGTTAAGATTTTATTTAATTTAATTTCATGTTCTTGAATTTTCTTTAATTTTAATTTAGATAAATATTCGCAAGCCTCTCCTAATCCAACAATTCCCGCATAGTTTTGAAGACCACCTTCAAATTTTTCCGGAATTTCTTCATAGTCAAATTGGTCATGATAAGTTTCTTTAACTGTTTCACCACCAACAATGAAAGAATCTAATTTTTCTAATTCTTCTTCTTTACCGTATAAAACTCCAATACCTGATGGACCCATCATTTTATGTCCAGATATTGCTAAGAAATCAACATCTAATGACCTTACATCTATTTCTTTATGAGGAGCAGACTGAGCTGCATCAACAGCAACTTTAATTCCTTTCTTATGAGCTAATTTTACAATCTCTTTAATAGGTAAAGTAACTCCATCTACATTTGAAGTTTGATGGAAACTAATTAATTTTAAGTTTTCATTCTCTAACAATTCTTTAAAATTATCTTCGTTAAAAGTTCCATCTACATTTAATTTTAAAATTAAAAGTTTAATACCTCTATCTTTCAATTTTAACCAAGGAACTAAATTAGAGTTATGTTCTTTTTCTGTAATCATTACTGCATCGCCAGAATTTAGATTAAAGGAATTAGCAATTAAGTTCATTGCTTCTGTAACATTTCTTACAAAAATGATTTCTTTATCTTTTTTTGCATTTATGAAATTTTTAACTCTTCTTCTTGCTAAAATTACTTCATTATTTAATTTAACAGAAAGCTTATGAGCAGATCTACCTGCACAAACAGGATATTTGTAATAATATTCGTTGATTTTATTTATTACTTGTATTGGTTTTAGAGCCATACAAGCAGAATCTACATAAATAATGTTGTCTTTTAAAATTGGAAAATCGTCTCTTATGTTCATGACATCTTATAAAACAAGTTTATTTATATATTTTATTAAA
>JAHWHN010000207.1 GCA_019323235.1 Candidatus Woesearchaeota archaeon
ATATTTATCCACTAATTTACTAGTTACTTCAGTAAATTGAGGTGAACGAGCAGTAATCATGATTACATAATCTAATTTTTGAATTTCTTTAATTGCTTCTACGGCATATTGTATTGGTTGGACTTTTTGATATTCTTCACTAAATAAATAATCTGTAATGAATTTAATTGTTTCGTCTATTCCAATTTGCCATACATCATTAAACCCATAAGTCTTAAAATCTTCAAATTTATGATTTGTTCCATTAACTTTGTTATAATAATTATTCATTGGTACAATTAATGGCATTATTGTTTCGTCTAAATCTACCCCAATTCTCATTAATTAAGGGATTTAACTCGCCTTTTTAAAGGTTTGTTGCAAAAATGGCACACATTTGCGTGCGGATAATTCCAAGCCCCGCATAGAACACATTTTACATAATTGTGTTTTGGTTTTTCATTTTTTTCTCTTCCGAATATCCATTTAACTATTCCAACAGTAACAAATATAACACCTATTACTATGAAAAGAGTTAATTTTTCATTAAGAGCAGACATTGCTATAACAAGAAGCCCAATTCCAATCCAGAAGCCCCAATGAATTTTCATAATGTTATTTTAGAATATGTGTATTTAAATTTTGCTATTTAATTCTGCAGAACCAAATAAAGTAGAAAAGGCTCTACACCAAATAAGAACGTAGTTGTATTTTTCTAAATCTGTTCCTTCTGGAATTTCATAGTTTTGATTCCCAATATTTCCTTTTAACATTCCTAAATTAATAAAATCTGTTGCTTCTTTATCTGTAGCTAAATAAACTTTTAAATCGGGTCCGTTTGTAGTTTCAAAATCTTCTAATCTTAGGTTGTTATCAATTATAAGTACTTTACCGCTTGTTTTATGGAAATTATCTGCATCAGTGAAATTGCCCTCATAAAAAATTGTTCCTCCCATTGCATCTTCATTCACTGTTTTGTCAAAGAACAAAGGAGAAAGTAAATACCATAAAATTGCTAGAACTGATATTGTGATTATCAACGAGGCTAGTTTTTTCATAGTGTTTTACTTTTATTGACATATTTAAATTTTTTTAAAATAGAAATATTTATATGTCTTTTTTTATGTTAATAAATTAATGAAAGATATATTGAAAAAAATTGGTTTATTTATTTTATTAATTTCATTATCTATTGGATTTTTATTCACATTCTGGATGGTGGGATTTGGGTGTGCTTTTGGTTATGGTGAATTTGATTTTACTTGTGACACTTTATGGCCAATTTATGGGTTTGTATTATTTTTCAATATTATCTCTTTACTTTGTTTGTTTGTTTTTTTATTTATAAAGAAGGAATTTTTTAGAAAAACTTTAATGATTTATTTTATAACTATCTTTTTGGGTTTATTAATAATATTAACAACTTATACATTCCCTAAATTGGATAAGGAAATTCAATATTCTATTCAGGGAAAAAATATTGATTCTTGTGAATTTGATTCTTGTTTAGTTGATTTATTTCAATTAGATATAGAAAAAGGTAGAGATGTTGATTTAAGATTATGTAATAAGTTACAGGGTGGAATATACAAGAATGCTTGTTTTTCATTTTATAATGCTTCAACATTAGATCAATCCTATTGTGAAAATGCAGGTAATAGAAGTTATTTTCCTAATACTTATTCTTGTTATGAATATGTAAATAAAAAATAATTTGAATCTTTGTTTTTATTGATTGAAAAATCAAATAATGAATCTAAATGTTAAATAATCTACATCTTTAAAAGAGTCGTTATTTTTATTTTATTATGAACCTTAAAGAAATGGCCATACAACTTAATCAGGTAAAAATAGATAATATTGAAGATATTGCCAAAAAAGTAACTTCTGATTTTTTTGACAATTACATGCAGAATGTTGCTAATGAAGTAGTAAGGCAGAAATTAGAGAATTCTAGTTTTTATTATGAAGAAGATTTTGGATTATTTCCTTACAGAATAGGAGGAATTAATGTTGACATAGTTCATAATGAGATGGATTCTAGTAAGTCCATGGTTTTAAGGTATACTAGAAAGAGAAAAGGATATGATATTCTTCTTTTCACTCCTTTTCAAATGAATGGTAATAAAGTTCGTTCTGTTATTGAAAGGGAACTTTCTGTTTCTTTTGTAAATCTTCCTTATGATTATAAATCAATTGAAAGAAGATTCAGGCAATATTGTACTTAAAAATATATTTTCTATTACAACTGTATTAATAAACAAATACGCTATAAATAGAATTAAGTTAATTAAAAACACTAGGGGTAGCGTAAAAATGAAATGTCCGTTTTGCAATCAC
>JAHWHN010000208.1 GCA_019323235.1 Candidatus Woesearchaeota archaeon
CGGGCTGCGGCGCTCACATTCATTCTGTTTAATATTCTGTTCCGTATTTGAACCTTCGGTTCATGCTCGAAAATTTTCAATTTTCGGCACCACTCTGTGGAATCCGGGCTGCGGCGCTCACTATTCAATAATACAAATATTTATATTTGAATTTGTTCTAAATTAATTAATGACATTACCAAAAAAAGATATTAATATTGAAGCTTTCTTATTAGAAGGAGAGGAAAGTACTTTACTTGAAGAAATTCATAGAGAACTTCAAATAGCAAGGTGGAAAGAAATTTATCCAAAAGATTTTGTTCTTAGTTTAGGAGTTTCATTAAAAGAATATGATTCAATTCCTACTTCAAATGAAATTGCAAGACAAACTCAAGATTCACAACAGCAGGCATATTTAATGCATCAAGTTGTTGGTTATGAAGTTGGATTTAAATAAGAATTTGATAATTAATCACAATAATCTTCATAATTAAAAAATATTAATTTAATTCTAAACATTTTTATATTCTGAAATTATTTTCAAATTATGCAAGAATCTTTATCAAGTTTTAAGAAAAAAACACCAGAACAAGAAAAGAAACAAAAACTCCTAGATAATATTAAATCTAAATTGTTGAAAGAATTGGTATGTCCTTTAAGAGATGAAGCAAATAATTTAGTTTTTGGTAAAGGTAATCCAGATGCAGATATTTTGTTTATTGGAGAAGCTCCTGGAGAAAAAGAAGATTTACAAGGAATTCCTTTTATTGGAAGAGCTGGCAAAGAATTAGATCAATTATTACATTCTATTAATCTAAGTTTAGAAGATGTTTATATTGCAAATATTCTAAAATATAGACCCCCAAAAAATAGAGACCCAAAAAAAGAAGAAATTATTAGCCACACTCCATATTTGATTGAACAGATTAAAGCCATTAATCCAAAAGTAATTTGTACTTTAGGAAACTTTTCTACTAAATTTGTTTTATCTAAATTTAATCCAGAAGAAATGAAAAAAATAGATGGAGTTTCTGAACTGCATGGTAAACCTATTGATATTAAAATAAATAAGCTCAATTTTAAGGTAGTTCCTTTGTATCATCCAGCAGCAATGTTATATAGACCTAAGTTACGTGGAGCGTTAAAAAAGGATTTTAAAAAAATTAATAAAGTCATAAAAGATGTTAAGAAAGATGAATCTTAATTTTAAATTAAATCCAAAATGGAGTAAAACGAAATGATGTCAGAAATTATTGAAAAATGCTGGAAACAAATAACTCATTTTGGAGGAGTTTTCTTTTATATGTTTTTAGTAGCATTTTTCTATATACTTGATTTTCAAGAATTGTCTAAGAAAATGTTTGTTGCACTAACTGTTGCTTATGTTGTTACAGTTGTTATAAGATTATTTTATTTCAAACATAGACCTAAAAGACAAAAATATAAAAACATCATAGAAAGAATTGATGCATCATCTTTTCCAAGTATGCATTCAATGAGAGCAGGAATTTATTTAGTAATGATACCTCATTTTTTGAATAGTTTGACAGCACTTTACTTCTTTTCGATTCTTGGAATTTTTATCTGTTTAAGTAGATTTATCATAAAAAAACATTATGCTAATGATATAATTGTAGGTTTTATTTTAGGATTAATTATTGGTTTAATTGGAATTGCTTACTTTTGAGATTTTACTTTCTTAAAACAATTCATGAAGTATAAAGAAATAAATTGAAGTATAATTGACAGAACTAAAACTAAATATGAATATTCACCAATAAAATGAAATAAAAATCCAGGTAGAATAAAGCCAAATATTGAAAAACTAAGAGTTACACCACAAACAAGAGTTCCAATACTACACATTTGTAAAGCTATAAATCCAAATGCAGTAGCAATTATTCCTAATAAAGACATTCCAGATTCTTTACTTAACCTTATCCTTTCTCTTAACAATCTAATAAAGCACGATACAACCATTGAAGATAAGACTATAAAAGGAATTCCTAATAATATAAGCCAACCTAGAAAAATACTTCTTGGGACAAGTAAAGATATAATAGCTAAAGCTACTATAAAAACTAATCTACAACTTTTATGTTTGAAAATATCAAAAAGAAAAATCATTCCTCTTCAACAGTAATTGCTTGTACAGGACATAAATCTTCAGCCTCTCTATTACATCCAAGTTCTTCTACTTCAGATTTGATTGGTCTAGCTTTTCCATCATTATCCATTTCAAAATTGTCACACATTGTACATGCACCACAACCAACACAAGTTTCTTTGTCTACTTTTACCTTATACATTTTCTCCTCCGATTAACATATCTAAATTATTTTTTATCACACTTAAATCTTTTTGAGAACCACATGAGAAGTCAACTAAATTTCCTTCAGAATCTAAAATGACCCAAGAAGGAACAAAGTTACATTTCATCTCTGTTAGGTCTTCGAAATCCAGTTTCGTATTTAAACCTTGCGGTATATCTGTCCTGAAACGCTTATTATCAACAACATTTATCCAAAAATTAATAC
>JAHWHN010000209.1 GCA_019323235.1 Candidatus Woesearchaeota archaeon
ATCTCAGTTAGAATCTCATTTTTTATTTTATCAAAATAAGATTTAAGTAATTCTACTGATTTAGAAGATTCTTTCTCTAAGTCTTTTCTATTTAATTTAGTCTCTTCAAGTTCTGAATCAACTTTAGCATTTTTTAGACGAATAAACTCTCCGAATAATCTTTCATAGTTATTTAATTCATCATTAATATTTAATTCACCAAACTCTGGGAAATTAACATTATAGTGATTAGATTTTTCTAAGTTTTTAGAGATAATCTCTTTTTGTGATCTAATTAATTCAAAATAATTATTTAAGTATCCTTCTAAATCACTTTTTGCATTATTTAATTTTTCATCATACTCTGGAAGCCCTAATCTGTTAACTCTTTTTAAATTAGAACTTATTTGATCTAATAAATTTAAAGCATTATTCTTTTGTTTTAAACTTTTTATTTGTAATTTTGAGTAGTTTTGAATTTCAGTTAAGATTTTTGAAGATTCTTTTCTACACCCATAGTATTCTTTCTTAAAATTAGTGATATGTTCTTCTGCTTCTTTAGAACTCTTAAATTTAAATGGGTTTTTTATTAATTCTTTAACAGCTCTTTGTTCTGGTTCATCTTTAAGTTTACTGTAGTATTCATCAATAACTAACAATTGTTTTAAATCCTTTTTTGAACTAATATTATGAACATAATTTAAAATAAATTCATTCTCAAAACATTGAGTATATTTTTCTGCGACCATAATTGCAAAAGGGTCCATTTTAACAATTTTTGATTCTTTACTCTCATTAAATAAAGTATCTAGGCAAATCTCCAATCCCAAGTTCATAATTTGATTATGCATTGGTTCTTTGTTAGGCAAGTTTTTATTTTTTCTAGTTAAATATTCTTTTATAGAAATCTCTTTAAGATTATATCTGAAATTATTATTTAAATCACTAAGATTACTAATTGAGGAAGAATCACAAACCACTCTTTCCAAAAGCATTTCACTAAGATTTTTAAATGTCTTTTTTTCACTATTTTTTTGTTTATCTGTTTGTGATATCAAAAAATTAATTCTCTCAATTAAATCTTTTTTATTTTCCATTTTATTCCATGCTTAATCTTTTGCTAAGGTTTGAGTTATAATTTCCTCTTCTAATAATAAGTTCTCCATATACTTCTGGTCGAAGAACTTTTCTCATTTCATTAATCATTAAGGCTGCTGCAATTTGGTTACCCATGCTAACACTTCCTGATTTAAAATCAGAACAACTTTGTCCTTGAATGAAAACTTCATCATTCTCATTTAAATTAGAGTTCATATTATTTCTATATCTTTGCCATTTTTCTCTTCTTATGGAATCTTTATCTTCTCTATTTATGAAGTTCTGCGAAATATCTTCATCATTTATCCATGGAATGTAAGTAATTAAAGAAGAACTAGTTGGATCAGCACTACTTCCTCCATCTAAATAAGGAATTTTTAAATCAAAAGCCATTTTTGCAGATTCATATCTTGCAGTGAAGTTATCAAAACAACCTAAAATTATATCATAATTGTTATTAATCCATCCTCTATTTACTAATGTAACATCAGATTCTTTTAATTTATGAGATTTTAATAAACTTTTATTGTATTCTTCACCAACAAAACCAATAATCCCCTGAGTTTTAATATTTGGATTGATAATTTTTAATTTTTCACTTAATACTTTACTTTTTGCATATTTCAAATTAAAATAATCTTCATTTATTTTATCATATGAATCATAAGCCAAATATTGTCTTGCAATATTGTGTTTTTTGTAACAATCAAAATCAACAAAATCAATTTCATTATTACTAAAGTGAGATAGCATAAGTGTACAATAGTTTCCAATAGCTCCTGCTCCTAAAACCAGTATTCTTTTATTATTAATTCTAAACTCATTATTAGCAAATTGAACAATAGAACTTTTCTCCATTCTTTGAAAGATATCTTCTGCTTTTAAATTATGATAAAAGTTTCGTCTTAACAATTTATCTTTATTAATTGTTTCTTTATAATCATGTTTTTCAAATTCTAAACCATTATTAGCTTGAATTCTTTGAGGGTCATTAATTTCTCTTAATATCGGATTAGTAAATTTTTCAATATTATGTTTAAATAAATATTTTCTAACTTCCTCTACTGTTATGCCGCATAATAAATTACTTATGATTACTCCGGGCTCGTTTTCAAAGTAATCTTCAAGTATGGGTTGACAGTCATTTTCGTGATTTGGACTATAAAATGATATTTCCCCTTCTTGTTTGTTTGCACAAACAGTAAATAGTGCAATTTTTTTTTCATTAACATATTCTAAATTCATTAAATGATTGTAAGGATTATTACTACAGTCTACAATAACATCAATGGGTTTTAAATCATAAAATGTTTTATTTGCCAGAGTGTGATAATGTATGATGTTGCAATCTTCTTTAAAACATTCTTTAATCATAATTTCTAATGTTTTTGCTGTTGAAATTCCTTTTTTCATATCTTTATCAAGAAATTTTTGATTTCTTTCGTTTCTTATATTATCAAATAAATATATATTATCAATTCCTAATGTAACTAATGACTTAATTATTTCAATTCCTAAATTATTTAATCCATTTATTGCCACAGAACCATTCTTTAATACTTCTTGGCCTTGAGAGCCCCATAATGCTTGAGCTCTTACTAAATCAAGAGACATACTCTCCTCCTAGCCTAATTTTATTTCTTATTTCATCAACCTTATCAAATTCTTCAAGAATCTCATATTTGTTAATTAATAAAGATATTTTATTCATATAACTTCTATTTTTCAAATCAAATATAGTAATATCTTCGTTCATTAACTCTTCAAAAGAAGCATCACATTTTCTCTTAAAAATATCTCTGTTGAATTTAAGATATTTTTTTAACTGTTCACTTAAACTTGATAATTCTTTTTTATTAGCTTCGATAAAATTTTTATTTTCTAAATCAGATTCAATTTCTTTTTGTATATTATATATAATCTCATAATTTCCTATGGCTTCTCTACATTTTTTAAAGTAAGAGTCATAATTAGATTCAGAATAAAAAATTTCCTTTTTACACTTTTGAGCTTTTTCATTAACTTTATTTTCTAAGTTATTTTTATCTTTATCAAAGATTCTTTCAATTTCTTCTTCATGTTCATCTTCTGTTTTATGAGATTTGAATTTTGAATCATATTCTGTTTTAGCTTCAGTAAGATAACTAGAAAGCAAATTATCTAATCTTTCCTTACTTGGTTTAAGACGGGTAGATTTAATTCTGTATATCAATTTTCTAGTTGATTTATATTCTTGAAAATCATATTTAAGAGATTTAAGAAGATTAGTATTATTAATTTCTTTTTTGTCAGTTTCTTCAGATTCATAATTAGATACAAAAGATTCAAGGAATGATTTATATTTGCCATTATTAATTTCAGATAGTGTTTGAGAAACTACTTTAGAATACTTGCCTTCTAATCTTACATATTCAATAAATAAATCACTAAGTTTAATTTCTTTATTTTCTACGATTTTTTGTTGAATTTTTTTATTTTCTTTTTTATCAAATTCTGGTTTATTCTTCACAAATATTTTTTCATTGAAAGAACTAGGTTTGCTTCCGCTGAATGAGACTTTTTGTTTTAATTCTTTTAAGATTGCATCTTTATCTAATTTATTACTTGTCAAACCATCAACAGGTATTACTTTTGAATCTAATGAAAAAACAAGTCTACTACTTTTTCTATCCACGTCATCTTTTTTAAGATTACTCAAATCTAAATCTTGTCCAAAACTACTTAAATTATAAGAAATTCTTTTAATACCATAGATTTCACCTCTTCTATTTACAGTAATACCTGAAATTTCCTTCCATCTATTTATTAAAATTCTAGCTTTCATTAATTTTGATAATTCTTCTAAACTTCCATTATAATTTCCATCAATTAAAACTTCAAGATCTACACCATTAAAACCGGAAATAATTCCTTCATTATTATTTTTACTTGTTTTATTTAAATCAAATTCTAAGTAATTTTCAAAAAGTTGTCCTTGAAAGAATCTTCTTTCTTGTTCAAATCTATTTCTATCAGTGCCTGAGTAAAAAACACCAAAATTACCATGACTATGAGCACTTCCCAAGTCTACAGAACCATCTTTTCTTAAATTTTCAATAATTTTTATAATTTTTTCAAGATTATGATCATTTCCATCTACATTTGAATTAGAAACTCTTTGGTCATCTTCAATATAAAAATAATCAATAATTGTTTGATCATCTTTTTTTAAATTATTTTTACTAAATGATAATACTCTTACTTCGTAATTTTCCATAATTTCAGCAATAGTTAAAAGTTTGTTAAGTTCATTTTTTTCTACAAAAATTTCATCTTTAATTTGTTTCATTTTAATTTACCTTATAGTTCTTATTCATTTCTTCAAGAAAACTACTATATTCATTTTTAAAATATCTATAGACTGTATTCGTTCTTCCATCATTTTTATAATAACCATTTTCCATTGAGACAATGGTTTTACTACTTAATTGGTCTAATCTGTCTAGAAAATCATTTATGTTATTAGAATTAAAACTACCATCCTGATAGTTACCTGCATTAATACATAATTTAGGATAGTCTTGACCGTTCGTAGTTACGGCAAAATGAGGATAGTCTTTATCAAATAAGTCTTTAAAAGATCCTTTCTCAATGCCCTTCTCCATTGTTTTTGATTCTATTATTCTAACTGGGTAATAATAATTGAATGAATTATTTGAATATTCAACACGAAACCCTGCCTTACATGATGGGTGTTTATATTTGTAACCTTCTGCCTCTACAATAAAAGAATCAACAATTGAACAGAAATATGTTTTATTTCCTTTCTTTATTATTTGTCTCTTGTTTATTTCTCCAACATCATAAATACTTTTGAGTTGTATATTCAGGTTTGGAGAATTAACTTCATGACTTTTACTTTCTTTATTAACTATATCATTAATTTTAGATTTACAGAATTTATCATAATCTGAAATAATTTTGGTCAAATTTCCTTTATGAGATATGGAAAATTTTTTTCTTCCAATAGATATTTTCCCAAAACCTAAATCTTCACTAGAATTTAACAATTCATAATATTGATCACCAATTATGAATATGCTTTTTGAATCGATAGCATCACTCAATAAACAATTTCTTTTAGAATTAAGAATTAATTCTTTATTGAAATTTACATATGAAAAATTTTCTTCTGAACCAAACATTTCTTTGATAATTTGTTTTTCTGAACCAGGCCTTCCATTAGCTAAGAACTTAATACCTAGTTCTGTTATTTTATTATCTAAACCATAGTGGAAATTTTGATTATTTCTTTGAATTGATTCTTCTAGTTTCTTATTAAATTCAACTTCTTTTTTTTCAATTTCTTTTTTTAATATAGGCTGAAGTATTAATTCTTCTAAATGATTTAAGTCTTCACTTTCTATAAAACAAATCTTAGAAAATTCATTATCCCAGAAAATATCTGTTTCAAAACCATATGCCAATTGGTATATAATTCCTTTATGTATTAAATAAGGAAATTCTTCTCCAATTCCTCTCAAAATGGTTGACATTTGGTTTGTTGAATTCATTTTATAATTTGTATTCTAGGCCGCTATCTCCTAATGGTTCATATATTTTAATTTTTGAAATGAAATGCTCAATACCATCTGAGTCTTCAGTTAAATCCCAGAATTTTTTTTCACTAATCATTTCATCTCTTTCATCATAATTAACATTTCCGTTTCTATCTTTATTGACACTTAAAACATTATCAAAGATTTTAACATCATAATTTGGGCAATTTTCAATTAATGTTTCAATATCTTCTTTTGTTTCTACATTTCTAGAATTAATGTCTGCATGTTCTAACACTCTTCCTATTGCGGCTTTCACACTCATTGATTTCAACTTATCTGTTGAACTATTGTTATAGATATATCTTAGGCATTCAGAGTCTCTAGTTGCATTAAGATATAATTCAATTACTGCATCTTTGTTTTCAAAATTTATTTCCATTTTTAATAACCTCCGTTATATGATGTAGTAGCATAATTTCTTTTTAAAGGATTGTTATGAAAATTTCGAAATGTTTTCGACAAAAAAAGAATAAAAAAGAATTATTTTTTATTAAAAAAACCTTTAGCATTTGGTTTTAAAGAATCATAAATTTCTTCAGACTCTTCCGCCATAATTTCATTTTTGATTTGAGAATTCTCCAAAGTATCAATTTTTTGAGAAAGTATATTATGAGTATAAGCTAAAACAATCTTAACCATTTTAGGGTTAATTACTTTAGGATTATATCTAGATTGTTTCAAAATATCATCAATCTCTGAGAATCTTTTCTCGTATTCATTTCTTGAATCATCAATAATATCTTTAGTAGTAAACCTATCTTCTGGATTTTCAGAAATTCTTCTTACGAATAAATAATTTCTCAAGGCTTCAAAGCAAGAATTAATTGAGTTATAGTACTCATTAAATAAATCTTTATTTATCTTATCAACAATTGTCTTATTTCCAGGATCAACATATCTTGAGTTTTCAATTATTCTTTGACTCTTCATAGAATGTTGGTATGCTTTCTGAAATAATACCTTAGATTTACTTTCCAAATCGTTATTATTTGTAAAAGAGTGATTTTTATATTCGTTCAATAACTTATCATCATTTAAGAAATAACCTTCTAATACAAAATCATTGTAAGCAGGATTACCATTAAATAAATCTTTTTTAAAAGAATCATATTTCTTATTATGAATTAAAATTCCTTTAATGTTATATGTTTTTTCATCACAATTTTCATAAAGATTTATTATTTGGTCATTTTTCTTAATAGTAGCGATAGGTACTTCAGAGATATGTTCTTCATTTAATTTATTAAAATATTCATTATCAATCTTTCCAACAAAATTATTTACTCTCAAGAAAGTAAGTAATTTATTATTATCTTTAGCATCTTTAATTCTTTTTGTGAATTCATTTTCTTTATATGTTTCTTCTTCATTTGATAAAATATTTAATCTTTCTTTAATCCAATTAGAAAAACCTCTGATAGACATATAATTTTCCTTAAAATAATTATTTGTTCTTTCAGATAATTTAAGATAAGGTATGCATAATTTTTCTTTTTTACTTATTACTAGGATTTGTTTATCTCCTTTTTTTGCATTCTCCGATAATTCTTTTATATTTTCCTCTTTAAAATCTCCGGGAAGGAATAATTCTGAGAATTCTTCTAAATAACTACTTTCCTCATCAGTTAAAATAATAATTGAATCTAAATCTTTTCTAACAATACCTTCTCCAAAAATATGGTTTTCAACTTCCTGAATCCTTTTCTTGGTATTATATACTGATTTTCCAGATAAAGTATTCTTAAAGAAATATGCTTGAACTAAAATATCTATACTTTTTTCTACATCATCATTAATATAAACAAAATTATTTTCATAATCAATGTATGGCTTTTCACCATCTTTAACAACAATATCTTCTAAACTAAGATAACATTCATCTTCAATAATTCTTTTTGCATTTTGTATTTGTTCATTCATTTTTACCATATACCTTCTTAATTAATTCAGGCGTAATTATTAATTCATCTTTACCATAAAAATCATTTTCGTGTTTATTAACATATAAACCAATGTCTTTGGGCAATTCTTCAATTATTTTATTAATAATTCTACATCCCTGTTTTCCGTCATAAATCTCATCAACTAAAGTATTTAAAGATCTTTCAGATATTTTGACACTAGAAAATTGAAATAAATCAGGATACATTCTGGTATTGTTTAAATTATTTTTAATCTCATCCAATCTTGAATAAAATATTTCTTTAAAATCTTCTTTTTCAAGTGTTCTTAATATGTAAATTCCAGAACTAGTAATTCTTTGAAGTAGTTGGTTATTAATACCATATTCTTCTAAATGTTGTAAAGTAATTAATTTATATTTATCTTTTTCTTCTTCTTTATAATAATCTAAAAAATCAGATCTTTTTGGAATTCCATCATCTGAATCTTCATCATTTATTAAATCTTCAATTCCTTCAAATGCACCTGTTAAAATTATAAAAGTATTATTTGTTTTATAACTAATTGTTTTTTTAGCTAAAGGATTTCTTGAATATTCATCATTTATTTTTAAGTCAACACAATTAGTTCCTCCTAAATAACTAAGAAGAGAATCTTGTACACCTTTTCCGTTTACTTTTTGATTAGAAGAATTTTTTTCTGCTAACTTATCAAACTCATCAAAAATTAATACCCCGTAATTTTCAGCAAATCTAATAATCTCTTCTTCAATTTTCTCGACTAATTCTTTAGCTTTATCATATTTTTGAGATGAATTATTATCATTAGAACTAATTCCTCTGTTTATTTTTAACAAAAAATCCCTTGATTCTTTGTACTTTTTATAAATCTCATCATCTAAATGGTGTTCCAAATATATTTTTCTTGCATTATTAATAATACTTTCAAAAGCGTCTTCTATATTATTACCAACATAACCTACCTCAGTTATATTCTTCGATTGCGCTTCTCCATAAGGAAAATTAAATAATTCTCCAATTGTTTTTCCTAGATAGGATTTACCCATGCTTGATTTACCAATTAATAAAATAATTTGAGGGGGCTTCTTCATATCATTGATATCAATTTTACCTTCATTTAAGTCATTTCCAACTATAAAATGTCTATAAACATCTCTTGAAATACGTTTAGTAATATGTTCTTGGCCTTTTATTTTAGAGTTTAAGCTTTTTTCTATTTTGTCAACAAAAACTTTAGGATTAGAAATATCTTCTTCATCAAAAACAATATTCTCCTCATTAGATAGTCTATCTTCTAAATTAGAGTTATTATTATTATTATTTTGAATTCTTTTTTCTTTTGACAAAGAATAGCTTTGTTTTTCTCGAACCATAATATTATTTATTTAATTTATTTTAAAAGGATTATCTCGGATTAAACGAAATATTTTCGAAAAAAATTCAGAAGTCTTTTTTAAATAGTTTTTATTGATAGAAGTAGGTGAAAACAATGAGTTATGAAATACAACCCTATATTGAAACAAGCGCAATAAAAACAATTGAAGATTATATTGCAGCAGATGATGTAGAATCAAAAATGAATTTTTTGGGAGTTTTAGGACAACAAATAAAAGATAATGGTTATGAAAATAGTTTCCCTATGAATTCAACAATGGCACTTCAATATGCAAGACTGTTAGATAAATTGGATAAAGATACAGATAAAGTTCTTTATTCTATGATGAGTAGAGTCATGGTAAAATATGCGGAAGATGCAGGTTTAAATATGGATTAAGATGTCAAGTAATATATCTAAATTGAAAGAGGCAGTACAAAGTTATAACTCTGGTGATTATAATGGTGCTGGTTTAAAACTATTTGATTTATATGAAGATAATTCTTTACCTTCTTCAATAAAAACATCTGTACGTTTGAACTTAGCGAAAGTATATGTTTCTAAAAAGAAATTTAAGACAGCTAAATATTTATTAAATGAGAATTTAGAAGAAAATCCGAAAGAATATAGCTCTTTATTTGAATTGGGATTATTATATGAAAAGAATTTAAAACTAGAAAATCATTTATTTCTTGCAAGAGATACTTTTTCTAAACTAGATTCTTCTTCCCCAAATTATAAAGCTGCATCTCAAAATTTAGAAGGAATTCTAACACAAATAAAAGTAAATCGAAAGTTAGATCATTATTTAAATAAATCTGATGGAAATTTAAATTTGAGATGTTCGATTGAATTATCTGAATTATTTAGAGAGTTGGATTTGTTAGATATTTGTTCATCATATAAGGATTTTTGTGTTAAAGCTTCTAATATTTATAAGAATGCAAAAGAAGCATTAATTAGAATGGAAAGAGAAAAAGGAAAGTTCACACCTGATATTATAAAAGAACATAAAAATCAACTTTCCATCTTGGAAAAGTTAATTAGCAAATTTTATGAAAAAGCAGGGTTAGATATTTAATCTCGAAAAGTGTTCGTTTTTTTCTTGGAAATCTTTTAAAACATTTCAATCTTTAATTATTTTAAGATGTCTTTGGAATTAATTCTAAAATCTCCACGGAGAACTGTAAAAAATAGAAGAATTTCTAGAGTTAAGAATATTTTGGGATGTTTCATGGATTTTGGAATGCAACCAATGTTCACTCCAATGTATGATACTCCAATGATGCAGCAAGGTTTTGGTTATGATATGACTCCTGCTTTTGATAATTCTTACGGCATGGCTCCTGCCTTTGATAATTTCGTATCTTATGGTAATATCTCAATCCCAATCCCCAGCTTGATTGAATCTAATGCTTATGCCATGGAACATGCTGTATCTGATATTGGTTTTCAAAATCAGTTTGAATTAAATTTTGATAATTTCGGAGAGCATTGTTTTGATTTTAATACAAATCCAAGTTTTGACAACTCTTATTGTATGTCTTTTGAAACTCAGATGGATTCAGGTTATGGTCTACAAAATAATTTTGAGACTGCTGGGATGTATGATTTTAATAATTATGCTGGGTATGGTATGCAGAACAATTTTGATAATTTTGCATCTTATGGAGATTTTTCAATTCCAATTCCTAGTTTAATGGAATCTAATGCTTATGCCATGGAACATGCTGTATCTGAAACATTATTTCCAAGTTTTGAATTAAATTTGGACCACTTAAATCAAAGTATGTTTGAAAGTTATAATGTAGCACCTAGTTTTGATAATTTTGCAATTGAGAATTCTTTTGAAACTCAATTTAGTCCTTTGCTAGATCATAATTATCTTTTAAATAATGATTTTAGTGAAGTTAATAATAATTTCATGACAATTCCAAGTATTTTGGAAGGTTATGAATATGCAAAAGAACATGCTATCTCGGACCCAAGTTTTGAGATTCCAGATTATTTGTATAACTTTGATAATGGTTTTGATCAAAAAACTCTTATCAGTCCTCTTGATTTAAATTTAAGTACAAGTGATTATTTAGAACAAGAATCAAATCCATATGTGTTCGTTCCATTTAATAGAGGGAGTTATGATTTTAATGAGCAAGACAATGGGTTTGTTTTTAATAATTCATTTATTTTTGAGAATCATATTGATAATGACTTCCATTTCGATAACGGATTAAATAATTTAGGAATTAATTTACTCGACAATAATTATAATGGCATTTATGATAATGACTTTAACTCAATTAATAATGGTTTTATAGAACTTCCTAGTGTTTTAGAATCATATCAATTCGCTAAAGATCACGCAATTCCAGATCCAAATTATGAAATTCCAGATTATCTTAATGATATAAACTCAGTATTCAATCAAAGACCAATTATTGGAATTAATGATTTTTATCAAGAAGAACCAATTTTTAATAAACAGTTTAATTTAAAATCAGTGCCTGAGTTTGAGGATAATTCTGATCCTTATGACTTAATATCTGACAACCATTATTATATGGATGAATATGGTCTTTCTGATCATCATAATTCACTAAAAAATATTGGAAATAACATGGGTATCGATTTAAACTTAAATCTTGTTGGTTCAGATTATTTTATTGAGAATATTTTTGAAACTTTTATGGATTCAAGACCTGAACCAGATTTTGCAGTAAATCATCTGAAAGATAGGTTAAATGAAGTAATCTTTGGTTCAAGCGAATTATATAAGGGATTAGAAAAATGTAAACAAAACTTTGATATTAATGATCAAATCTTATCTAATGGTATTCATTTAACACCTTTTTCAAAGAGGGGTGTGTATGGAACTTATGACCCAGAAGATTTTTCTATTAACATTCCTTTATATCATCAAGAATTAAATGGAATATATCCTGTTAGTGACAAATTCTTGGGTGATGTAGTGTTACCTCATGAATGTTCTCATAATGATAGTATTCAATATGTTGGACTTTCTGATGAAATTCTAAATGTAGATTTTGGTCCTGGGTTAAGAGGAAATGAGGAAGAAATATTAAAACATAGGTTGGGCTCTCCAATTCAAGAATTGATGGCAGACACAAATGCTCTTTATAGTTTAACAGGACAAGATAGAGAGAATTTTATTTCAGGAACAAGTCAAATGTTGGATGATATGTTTCTAAATTCCAATATAGATAGGATTGCTGCCAGAGCAAATTCTTCGCCACGTCTTTTTAATAATTTAATTTACCAAAAAGCAAGAAGTGATCTTGTTGGTAACACCGAGGTTTCAAATAGATTGACTGATGTATTTGAAAAATTAGACTTGGGAGTAAATAACTCTGGGACTTTTGAACCAACTTGTTATAGAGGGGAGATTGTAAAATCTCTATTTGATGATTTTGTAAACTTAGATTCAATTAATTTACTTTCTCCTCAAGACTCAAGATATATGTTTAATGATTTTGCCGAAAGATTTTTATTATTGAGTGGTTTTGGAGATAATTATTATGATAGGTTGAAAACAGGAATTGATGTTTTTAGAATTTCTGAATTAAGAAAATAAAATGAAAGAAGAAATATTAAGAAAAATTAGAGAAAACAAACTAGGATTTACTAAAGAAGATTTATTAAATTTAGATCTATCTGAAAATGATGTTGAAGAACTAATTAATTCAAAAGAATTAATTAAACTTGAAATACCTCTTCTAAAGTTTTATGTTTCTAATTTAGATTTTTTTTATGAATCAATCTTTAATAATCATGAACATTTTATCCATGAAAAATTAAGAGAATATATTTCAGAGAATATGTCTTTTGATTTTATAGAAACTAGTGAGAAATGTGAAATTTGTAAAAATCCTCTAAAATTAGAAGACAAAATAGATATGCCTTTGAGTAATTGTGTTACTTCTGGAATACTGTATGATGGAACTAAATCAGGTTGTATGTTTTGTAATACTATAAAATTAATAATTAAAAAAACAAAGGAAAAAAATGACTTATGATTCAATTATTAAAACAAATAACCAAAAGCTTGAAAACTTGGGTTTTAAATTAGATACTTCTGAATTAAAATTATTTAGTCAAAAAGACTGGACAATATTTAGTTTATCTAATTTTGGAGATTATAAGAATGGTTATTTTGATCCTGTTGATATGATTGCATATGTTCCTTTAGATGATGATGAATCTTTATCTCATGAGCATTTTGGACATAGATTTTATTTTGAAAAAAGTAAATTGGGAAAGGAATTAAGAAAACTTTCTTTTGATATTATTAATTCAAAAGGTTCACCACAAGAAGTAATAAATTTGGAAAATAAACTCATTTCTTTGAGGAATGAAAATAATGTGTTAATAGAATCTTTTGCGAATTGGATGGCTTATTTTTTATTAGAAAAAGATCCTCGGGAGTTTTCTGGATATGGTGAAAATTGTTTTAAATATTTAGTCGATTTGGAAAATAAAAATGGTCCTTTAGATGTTATTAATAGATTTTTATAATTATCTCTCACATCTTATAGAAATCTCTGATTCAATAACAAAAGCAATTTGGTGATTCATTTCAACAATTCTTCCTATAAACAACATATCTGTTTTATTTGCTTTTGTCTGTCTTAATTCTTCGAATTGTTTTTCAATCAAAAATCTTCTTTTAGATAATTGATTCAATTTTTCATTATCAAATTTATAGAATAATTCATAGAATAATTCAAGATTTTTAACAAACTCATCATAAAGTTTTAATGCATCGGCACAAATTTTTGCTTTTGAATGATAAATGTGTTGAGATAGGCCATTAAATAAATCTGCAATTTGGTGTATTGCTTGATTATTGTAAAAATAAAATATGATGTTGTCTGGATTATACTCAAATTTATTTTCTAAAGTCGTACTATGTCCATCTCTATTTAGAACTCTTATTGTAAAAACAATTAACTTAGCAATAATATCATGTTTGAGTTTAATACTTTTATGAGTTTCTTTTTGATAGTTTGTTGTTAATTCCCTAAGTTCTTCACTCATTTCCTTTAGAATTAAAAAACATCTTCTAACTAGTTGATAGAATTCCTTCCCGGTTGAAGTAGACATGTCGTGAATTTTACAAAAACCTTTTCCTTGATCAACAATTTCAAAATTAATTAATTTGTTAAGTTGATCTTGAACTACTTCAATAACTGGCATTTTGCCATTAAAAGAAAAATTGTCTGTTTCATCATTTTCATATTTTAATATAACTTCATCAAATCCTTTCTTATATAGTGCTCTGATTACTCTATGGATTGACCTTGCACATAAATTAGTTATATTATATTCTATAGTTCTTGAATCTGTAAATTCCTTATCTGTGGAAAAAACAAGGTTGTTGCCCTTCTCCTCTATGTTAAGAAAATCTCGGGGGGTGAGATTATGTCTCTTAGCCCACTTCGAAGGAAGGGTTACGGTTAGGGCATTATGTCCTTGTTGTATAATTTTCCTTTTCACAATAAGTTATATTATAAACACCTTTATATATTTTTCTGAATTTTTCAATATTAATATATTTGAATATATATTATATTGAGTATTTTAATATATTTTTCACCAATACTACTGTTTGGTGATAAAAATGAATAAAAAAGACTTAAAGATCATCTCCCATCTAAGATCTGATGCCAGAATGTCTTTAACCAACCTAAGTAGGAAAACTTCAATACCTGTAACAACTATCTTTGATAGAATTAAAGTTCAACAAAAAGACAAAGTAATTAAGAAATTTACTTCATTACTAAACTTTAATGAATTAGGTTATAACACAAGAGCCAATATTGCTTTAAGAGTAGACAGAGAAGATAAGGAAGAATTAAAAGAGCACTTAATTAAGCATGAAAATGTGAACTCTGTATCAAGAATTAATAATGGTTATGATTTCATGGTTGAAGGAATTTTTAAGCAAATGGTTGATTTAGAAGACTTTTTAGATAAATTGGAACAGAGATTTAAGATTTTAGATAAAAAATCATTTTTCATAATTGAAGATTTGAAAAAAGAAGATTTCATGAATGATCAAAGTTTAATGTTAGAGGCTTAATTTTAAAATAAATTAATTTTATTTTAGAATAAACACGCCACCAGCCGGATTTGAACCGGCATATCCTTGCGGAAACCGGTGTTCGAGACCGGCGCAATACCGAGTTATGCGATAGTGGCAAATTAAATAATAAAAAAGAAAAAATAG
>JAHWHN010000210.1 GCA_019323235.1 Candidatus Woesearchaeota archaeon
ATTTTAGATTCTGGATTTTTTAATAAAACAACTTTTGAATTTAATTTTTCTTTAACAATTTCATAACCAATTTTATCAGCAATTTTTTTAGCAAAATCCATTATATCTGAATGTCGAGGTTGATGTTTTATTGTTAATCTATCTTGACTATGTCCTACCCAAACATAACCTTTTAATTCAACAAAATCAGATTTTCCTTTTACAATTTCTGCAAATTCCTCAGCGTTAACCATATTTTCATCTTTAACTAAAGTTAATCTGATGACAGAACGTGGAAATTCTTTTAATAACTCTGAAGTTTCCATAATCTTATTCCAACCATTTTTAATTAAAGGATTGCACATTTGCTCATACAGTTTTTCATTAGGAGCAGGAATGGTTAAATATAATTGAGTTGGAGGATGTTCTATTAATCTTTTAATCATCTTAGGATTAGTACCATTAGTTACTAAAAATGAAGTAATATCTCTTTTTTTCAATTCATCAATAAATTGAGGCATATAAGGATAGAAAGTTGGTTCTCCAGTCAATGAAATAGCAAAATGCTTTGGTTTTGTAGATTCTTCATATTTTTCAGGATCAGCCTCTTCATTACCTTTAAATCCAATTAATGCTTTTTTATATTCTTCAATACACCCTTCAATAATTGTAACTGGATCATCAATATTTTCTTTAAATTCTTCTTTAAAATCATCAATATCTCTCCAACACCACTTACATCTTAATGGACAGAAAAAATTAGGACTCATTTGAACACATTGATGGCTATTAATACCATAAAAAGTATTTTTATAACAAACATCTCTACCTCTAACACATTCTTTAGTCCAATGGCAGATTTTAATAGCAGAATGATTACCAACAATTCTATAACCTTGTTTTTCTAAGTCTAATTTTTTCTCTTTTGAAATCATCACTTCACTCCGTTTTTTTCTGGACTAAACTTTCATTTAGTATAATTTTAATATAAAATATACAAATATTTTTAAAAGGTTTTTATTTTTCATAAAATATGAATTTTAAGTCATTAATACAAGAAGTTGAATCTTCTGATGAATTTAAGAAGTGGAAGGAAACACATAAAGAGTACTTTTTAGCTCATATTTTTAATGTGGATCAAGGAACTAGTTGGCAGATTGGTTATTCTGATGGCGAAAAAGCCTCCACATTCACTTTAAATCCAATAAGTGTTGAAGACTCAGATGAATTAACTAAACGTCCTGAGGTAAAAGTATTGCATTTAAATATTGATAAATTAACTTTGGACTATGAAAAAGCCATGGATTTATTTAACAATCTGTTAAAAGAAAAACACCCAAAAGAACAAATCTTCAAGAAAATAATAATTATTCAAAACATAGATAATAAAGAAATGTATAACATAACTGGATTAACTCATACCTTTAAAACATTAAACGTTAAAATTGATATGAATGGAAATATTATTGAAGATTCTTTAGTTGCTTTGATGCAGCAATAGTTCTTTGAACGATATTTAATACATTTAATTTAATTCTGATTATAATTTTTCTAGTATTAAATGATTTTTTTAGTAATTATACTCATGGGGTGGTATAAAATATGTCAGAGATAAGGAAATGTTTGGGAATTCTCGAAAATTATTCTGAAAATATATAGAAACAAATTTAAGTATCACTATCTATATATTAAATATGCAAAATTCAATTCCTCCTAAATTAAAAGAACTTTCTCAAAAAAAATTAGAGTATTTGGTAAATAATTTTTTTGCTAGCAATAATGGGTTAATGAAGAAAGCAGATTTAGAGGCTTATAATTTTATTAGCTTTTATCAAGAAAGCAGACAAGATGAGTTCTATATTTTATTAGCTAGGAAGTATTTAGTTGGCACTGAAAGGGAAGATTATGGTCTTGAAAAGTGGCTGAAAGAAATGCAAGAATATAAGAAAGAATCTAAATAAAATCAGTTTTTTATATTAACTCTAAAATAATTACAATATAAGAATTTTCTAACTCTAAGTTATAACCTTATCTTTTAGAAACGCTAAAATTTTATTTATAAAAACATCTATTCTGTAACCTATATTTTAGAAAATGGTATTATATATAAACCGTTTTTTCTGAGTGAAATTAGAGGTGATAAGATGGGTGTAAGTTTTAAAGCAATTAAGAAAAATTCTACTTTGGATGGTTTTTTAGCGTGTAAAGAGGAAGAAGAATAAATTTATTTTTTATTAATAATTATCTTCAGTCTATTATCTTCATTTCTAGTTATTTCTATAGTTCTTTCTGATTTTTTAGGTTTATATAACTCTGATATTTTAAACTCTAATTTTTTATTTTGATTAAAAGAATACATATTAAATTTTGAAGGATCTGCAAAGCTCGAAAATGCAGCAAAAACATTAATTGTTCTAATTGGTTTTTCTTTATGATTAATTTCCCATAAATCTTCTAAAGTAATCTTATTTCTTTTGAAACTATGCTCATTAGAATATTTTTGCCACCAAGCATGCATATAATTAGTACAAAACATCAAAGCATCTAAATCGTTATCATATAGACCAATCTTTAATAAATCATCATTTGGTTCTACAATAATAGATTCTCCTCTAATGCCTTCATAATTCCATTTTTTGAAATGAGCAGCGTAATCCATGAATTAAGAGTATAAGTTAAATTTAAAAAGATTATTGCTCGATAAACTCAATTAATTTATCTTTAGAAGTTAAACCAGATTTTATTTTACATTTTTTACCAAAATGTTTTGATAATAATTTAATAATTGCATCGTTAGCCTTATTTTTATCAGGAACGGCTTTTACCTTGACGATGTAAATATCGTTCTCAGAATCAAAATGAATAGAATTTTCGGAGCTATTAGGTTTAGCTCTTACTTTAATCATAATCTCGCCAAGTATACTTACAATTAGTACACTTCATGAATTTTGTAGGTGGTTCATCTGCTGATCTAGTTTGAACAATCCAATAGTATGATTTTTTATTTTTACATTCAGGACATTCTTCATCACATTCAGGAAGATTTTCTTTTTCATCATCGACAATTTCCATTTCTTTTTTATTGTCTTCTTTCTTCTTGTCACTTATCTTGATACTTTCTTCTAAAGATTCTTTGTATCCGCAAGAACATTTTACGATGTTTTTCTTTCTTTCTTTTTTAGGAAGCATTAGACTCCCACATTCTGGACAAAATTTCATAATTCTTATAATCTCACTAGTATTATTTAAAGTTAATTGAAAATCTTCAATGGAATCGTGATTAAATCAACAAACCATATCTTAATCCAACCGAGATATGGTATCCTAAATAAAGCTTTTCCTATAACTGATTCATTTTCACTAAAACCATCTTCTCTTGAGTTGTGATCACCTTTAGTGTTGTACATATTATTGTTTACTTCAACAACTCTATGTATGATTGGATTTCTATAATTTGACCAGAAAACAATTACATCTCCAACATCAACGTTCTTTTTACTTTGTAAGATGATTACATCTCCTTTGTTAAAACCATTCTTAAATCTAAAATTTTCGAAATCTTCTTTACTTATATTATTTTCTTGATACCAACTTCCGCATATATCCCAAAATTCATCGATATTGTATTTATCTTTATTTTCTAACACTTGTCCACAAATTCCAAATTTATCTTTACTATATTTTCTACAATTAGATAATGGATTCAAATTAGATTCATATTCTAAACAAATCGGAGTTGATTTATGTTCCATGCTTCCAGAAACAACTGCTACTATTGGATGTGTTGTACCTAGAGTAAATCCTAATGCAGGGTATATTAAAAATTTAATAATTACAAATGCAAGAACTATATTTACAATCCATGATGCAAGACTATCTTCTTCCCAAATAAAATGCCATACCTTTTTTAGGTTTTTTTTTAAAGTCATAAAAAATAAGAGAAAAGAAAAGAATAAAAATGTTTCGTTTTAGAAATTAACGTTTTTTCTTAGCTGCTTTTTTAGCAGGAGCTTTCTTTGCTACTTTCTTAACTGCTTTTTTAGCTGCTTTTTTCGCCACTTTCTTAACTACTTTTTTTGCTGCTTTTTTAACAGCTTTCTTTGCTACTTTTTTAACTGCTTTCTTTACAGTTTTTTTAGCAGCTTTTTTAGTTGCTTTTTTAACCATTATAAACACCTCTTTTTAAGTTTTATAAAAAACTTATTTACTCTCTGCATTTATTAGTATATAAATGTTACGTTCTTTTAAGCAAAAAAATTAGTTTTTTCAAATAAAAAACGAAAGGATTTATTAATAAAAATATTTAACATAAGTTTATGAAACAAAAAAATGAAGAAGTTCATGATAAATATTACGAAGGATTTTTACAATTAAGAAATTGTGAAAAAGAAATTTACGATTTTGTTTACAACGAATTTGATCAGAATGGAATTTATATTGCAGATCAAAAACAACAGAAGAATGGTGTTGATTTCAAAGTAAGTTCAAATAAATTTTTATTAAAACTTGGAGATGATTTATCTAAGAAATATTCTGGAGTAAAAAAAATATCAAGAAAATTATTTTCTCAAGACAGCGATACTGGCAAACCAATCTATAGAATGACTGTTAAATTTGAACAATTACCTTTCAGAGTTGGAGATACTATAGAACATAGAGGTGATGAAGTTAAAGTGCAATCTATATCTGGTGATAAAATAAATGTAAAAGATCTTAAAACAGGAAAAAGATTTTTCATAAAGAAATAATTATAGTTTTGCAATTTTCAAATCTGTTTTTAATTCTAATATTCCGAAGTTTTGTTTTCTCTTTTCACTTGGATCAGAAATATTTTCTACAATTACTTCTGCATCTCTAATTAATTTTTCAGCCATATCTAAATTTCTATTATTGATACTTTGCTTAATTTGCTGAATAACTCTTGATAAATCTTCAGTATTATTAGTTTTTATTTCTTCAATTAACCTTGGTCTCTCAATAAAAGTTTCAATAGGCTTACTTTCAACAGGTAATTCTTTAGCAACATTAGGAATTGTTTGATTCTTACTTTCAAATAAACTAACTTCTCTTCTTAATATTAAACTATTTCTCTTTCTAATCTCATTAAGAGCATTATTAACAACATCCCTCTTTTGTTTAATTTTTTCTTCTTCTTTACGTAGAACATCTTTTGTTAAATTTATTTTTTGAATTATTGAATTTAATTTACTCTCTCTATTCTTTACACGTCTGTCTAATTCATCAATCTTGGAATTATATACTTTTATTTTCTCACTTGCATTCTTTCTAATTTCAATAGCTTTATTTTCTCTTTCTTTAATTCTAGCTTCTCTTTCATTAAGATACATCTCTTTATCTTGGAATTTAGATTTTAAAAGTTCATATTCTTTACTTTCTCTTTCTTTAATTTTAGCTTCTCTTTGATTAAGATACATTTCTTTATCTTCAAATTTAGATTTCAAACGTTGATATTCTTTAATATGTTTGACCATTTCATTTTCTTTCTCTTGAACTTTCTTAATTGTCTCATCTAAATTTCTTTTTCTTTGTTCAATATCTCTAGTTTCTTTTAATTTAATTCTAATTAATCTGTCTAAATCTTTTCTTCTCAAAGCGATAATTCTATTAATTCTATTCTCTTCATCTCTAAGAGTATTAATTTTAAGTTCAATGGCTTCTTTCTCAGCAACTTTTTGTTCAAAAGGTTCTAATGCTTTAGCCATACTCTTTTCTTTTTTAACTAAAAGCTTCTCAGCTTCTTTTAATTGTTTAGTAATATGTCTTAATCTGATTTCTTTTTCATTTAATTTCTCAGATTTTTTAGGCAATTCATGATCTAGAAGATATCTTCTTTTAGTTTTCAAATCAGAAACTTCTTGTCTTAAATTTTGAAGTTCATTTTTACTTAAATTAGCAGCAATTCTATCTCTTTCAAGTTCTTCTTCTTTATTTTTAAGTAAAAGTTCTTTATTTTCTAATTTTTCTTTAACACTCTTAAGTTTACCTATTACTGTGTTAAACATAGATTCTTTTTCACTAAGTAATTGAGATTTTTCAAGTAATTCGTCTTTTTGACTAATAATTCTTTCTTCTTGTTTATTTTTCAAATCAATTAATTTTCCAACTCTTTCTTTTTCCCTATCTATTAATTCTCTTAATTTTTTTTCTTCAGCCCTTATTGCTTCGATTTTATTTTTCTCAAATACTTCAACATCTCTTTTTAATTTATTTCTATATATTTTCAATAAATCTAAGTTATGTTTGTGAGTTAATTTAAGAGCCTCATTCATATTAATTTCATCTTCTTTTTCTTTTTTGAGGATATCTTTTACTTTTGCTAACCTAGATAAAACACTATTTAATTTTCCAATTTTATTTTTTAGAACATTTTCTTTTAAAGTAGCATCAGCATTTACTTTAGCTTTTTCTTGAGAAATAATGTCTTCTTGATTTTTGATAAGTGTATTTAATTGTTTTTTCTTATCAATTAAATTTTTAATTTCTTCAATAATTTTAAGTTTATCTCTTTTAATTAATTCTTCATTCTTTTTTTTAATATCTAAAAGTTTTTTCTCATGAGCATCTTTAATTTCATTTAATTTATTTTTTAAAATAGTTTCTCTTTTTTTAATCTCTTGAAGTTTTTGAATGTAATTTTGCTCTAATTCTTGCATATCTTTTTCTTTAGTTAATTTTCTTTCTTCATTAAACTCTTTAATTTTATTAGAATATTCTTTAGCAGCCAGATCTAATTTTTCTTTGATTTTATCTTCTTTTAATTTCAATTCATTTTTTCTTTGATTGTATAATTCTTCAATTATTTTTTTATCTTGAACTAAAGCAATCTGTCTCTCTTCTTCAAATTTTCTTACGGTTTCAAGATGCCTTTCCGCAGAAACCTTTATTTTATTTCTAATCTCTTCTTCTTTTTTCTTAAGTTCTTCTTTTTTCATTAAATAAAGATTATTTATTTTCTCTTTTTCTTTATTAACATATTCATCTCTATTTTTTTTGAAATTTTCTATGTCTGAAAAGTGTTTCAAAATAGTTCTTCTTACAAATTCTTCTAATTTTCTCTCTCTTTCATTTAAACTATTTTCCTTTTCTAATAATTTTAATTTCTTATCTTCAATAATCTTAGAACTAGTTTCAACTTTTCCAATCAACAATTGTGCTTTTCTACCAATATCTTTTTCTTTTAACTTAATAGCTTTTTCTTTTTCTAAAATAGATAGATTCCTTTCATGAACATTTTGTTGTATTGAATTAAGGCCATCTGTTATTTTCTCAAGTTCTTCTTCTTTTTTTGTTAAGAATTCTTTTTGTCTAACTAATGCTTTTAATTCATTTTTTGTTCTTTTACTATCTTGACTTATGTTTTTCTTTTTTTCTATAAGTAATTCAATGTCTTGAGAAATTTTATTAATTTGATCTTTCTTTTGTTCTAATAAAATTAAATCTCTTTTTAATCTTTGATTTAAATTATATATTTTATTTTTTGATTCTTCTTCTTTTTTAGAAATTTCTTTATCTCTTTGAATTAATTCTGCTTTCTTCTTATTCAAAAGTGTATCTTTTGTTTTTAATTTCAAATTAACTTTTTCTAAATTATCTACTAATCGTTTTAATTCTTCTTCTTTTTCTTTAATAGACCATTCTTTTTTATGTAAATTCTCAATTTCTTCTTGAATACCTTTACTTTCTTTTTGTAAAATTTTTCGTTCAGAAACTAATTTAGAAATATCTTTGCTAATCTCATTGAAATATTTTGTTTTTTCGTTAAGATCTTTTTCTTTAATTTTGATTTTCTTTTCTTTTTCTTCTATATTATCATATTTTGCATCAAGTATTTTTTTAAGTTCTTTATAATCTTGAACTATTTTTAAGAAACTTTTATTTTTTTGATTTAGGATTTTACTTTTTTCTTCAGAATTTTTACTTTTTTCACTTTCTTCTTTACATTTCTTCTCTAATTCTCTTTTTTTATTTTGAAGTTTTTCAATTTCGGAATCAAGTTCATTGTATTTTTTATTTTTCTCTTCTAGTTTTTTCTCTCTGTCATTAACTTCCTTGATTTCCTTATTAATTAATTCATTCTTTTTATCAAGAAGTCTCTTCATTTCTTTCAGTCTAGAAATTTGTTCTTCTAATACAACATCCTCTTTTTTCTTATTTTTAGAAATTTTATCCCACCTCTATCTATTTAATCTTTTTTGGTTAATGCCTTTATTAATCTTTATAACTATTATATAGTGAAACTTATCAATTTTGTTATTTTTTTAGTTATTTATTAATAAAAACTTTTATAAATGGATTATATTTTCATACCTTAAAATGAACGAAAAATGTAATTCATGTGGTAAAAGGATGGCAAATGATCCTGAAGGCGTTTCATTCCCATGTCCAAATTGTGGAAATCAAACTATCTGTAGATGTTCTCACTGTAAAAAATTATCTACTCAGTATGTATGTCCTGAATGTGGTTTTGAGGGCCCAAATTAAAGATGGCGGATGCAATTATTACTTTTAAAATAATGCCTGAAAGTCCAGAAGTTGATTTAAAAGATTTAGAAAACAAAGCTACAGAAATGATCGCTAAATTCGGCGGTGAAGTGGGTAAAGTTGATATTCAACCAGTTGCTTTTGGTTTAAAATCATTAAATCTAATCTTTGTAATGGATGAAACTTTAGGCGGAACTGATGATTTAGAAAAAGACATCGAAGACTTAGAAGGTGTAATGTCTTGTGAAGTTACTGATGTTAGAAGAGCTTTAGGATAAGTTCTTTTTTTCTATTTTATAATTTTCTCAATCTATTTAATTGAAATCTGATTAATTTATTTTTATTTAATTTAAAATTAAAGAACGTACTGTCACAATATTTTATGTTTAATATAAAAAAAGAAATTTTCCTGCAAATAAATGCAGGTTTAGAAAAATTTAGATCAAACTTGATCTCATAAATACTCTACCATCTCTAACTTCTACTTGTCTTAAAGACACTTTTCCATTAAATTTTTTCATATAGTTAAATTTCATTTAACAACCCCCCTAAATGCTATCTCTAATCTTCTTTCGAAGTTTAGTTTTGACAGCATCATCAATCTTTAAAACTATTTTTCTAGCTTTACGCTTTAGTTTTGTTACCCAACCAACTTCTGAATGGATTAATCCCAATTCATTAAAATAAATTAAAAAAGTTCTAACTCTTCTTTCTGATAGTGCTGTAACTTTGAAAGATTTACATTCTTTCATATAGTTCATATAAACTTGAGAGCCAGTTGTTTCTCCCTTAGTTTTTAATAAAGTTAGGAATAATATTTTTTGATGTTTAGTTAATCCCACTAAAGTCTTTACTAAATGATCTTGTTCTAAGTTCTTATCAGCTCCTGATACCATATCTAGAGTGATTTTTTGTTTAGATTTTGTAATTGCTATTTTAGCACAAGAATCCATTAATTCTAAAGCTTTTCTAGCATCTCCACCTCTTTCTGATTCAATTTCAGCGATTCTAGAAAGAACTGGTCCAGAAATAGTACCTGGTAAAAATGCTCTTTTTGCTCTATCACTTAAAATTTGAGTCAAATCTTCTGAATTATATGGTGAAAAAATAATCTTTATTCTTCCAAAGGAAGATTGTGTTCTGGGGGAGAGGTAGTCATATACTCTTAGATCGTTGGATATGACGAGAGAAGATATTTTCGAATCAATATTGCTATTAATTCTACTCAATTTGTAGAGTATTTCATCCCCTGATTCTTTCAGGACGTAATCTACCTCATCCAGAACAACAAGTACGTTGGTGTTTTTGTTCATAATTTTCTTAATTTCGGAAGTAACTCTTTTGGTTGACCATCCGAGTTTAGGAATTTCAATAGTTGATAAATTTGTTAATAATTCTAGAAGAATTGAATATTCAGTTCTATTTTCTGAACAATTAATGTATACAATTCTTAAATCAATTTGTTTCTTTTTTGCTTCTTTTCTTAGTTCATTAGCAATCTCTAATGTTAAAGCAGTTTTACCTGTACCAGGAGTACCATAAACAAATATTGAAGAAACAGGAGAGTTTAATAAAATTGGAGCCAACTCCATAATAATTTCATTTCTTTCATCGACTCTACCAACCATTCCTGTTTTAGGAACTAGTTCGTAAATAGCATTTCTATCTTTATAGATAGTCTTCTTAAGAACATTCTCAAACGTTAATTTCATTGCCATTTAAACTTCTCCACCCCTTGTGATACAATATATATCTTTGAGAGGTACTATATAAATGTTTCTTTTTCTTCCCCTGTTTCCGTTGTTTCCGATACTCTTGATTTTTAATCAGATTATTTATAAATAACATATAGAAAACTTTTATAAAAACACCTCCCCTACTATGGCTTATGCTATATCATATTTTAAGCAATAGGGAGTGTGTAAATCTTTTGAAATTTTTATCTGAGTCAGAAGATGTAGTCTCAATCTCAAATGAGAAGATTTCTAATAAAACTTTAAAGACACTTTTTAATCATGAATTGATACATTTAGAATTTGGTGAAAAAACATTAGCTTCAATTTCATTAAAAGGAAGAAATTTCATAAAATTATTTGATGAATTAGTAGATATTACCTCTAATACATCATCAAAATCTACTAAAATGAGAGTGGAATATCATTTAACTGATAGAGAAAAAAATGTAATACTGGCAATTTCTAAATCTTTATTTGAAGTAGAGCTTGAAAAATTATATAAAATTATGAAAAAGAAAGGTCAATATAAACTAAAGACTTCTTTTAATAAAGACATAAAATTATTGGAAGAATTGAACTTAGTAAAAGTTGATAAAAAACTAGTTTACTTGACTGAAGTTGGTAAAAAAGTAATTACTCACGAAATTCTGAAAGAATACAATTTACTTGCTTAGTTTATAATTATTTATAACAAATTAACAATTTATTAACTATTATTTAACATTTAATTCTTAATATTTTAGAAAGAAAAGCAAAGCGGGCGTATAAGGTTACAAAAGTCTATAGCTAATGCAACAGTATACTTCCAACGCTTTGCTACGGGCACAAGAGGATTCGAACCCCTGTTTACCGGTCCGAAGCCGGTCGTGCTATCCAAGCTATACCATGTGCCCAAATGAATCTTAAGAAATTAATTTGATTTAAAAAAGTTTGTTTTTAGCTTTTTTATAAAATCAGTATTTAATTTAATTACTTTTGTAATAAATTGTTTATCCTTTTCTTGTTTCTTTCCAAGTTTTTTCTTTAATTTATCTCTACTTTTGAATAAAGCTTCTAATTCTCTATTTGCTCTGGCTAAACTATGGTTATTTTTTTGAATTTCTAAATCTATTTGATCTATTTGATTAAATAATTGAATATGTTTATTTACTTCTTTTTTTTGAATTCCAATCTTTAATTCAAGAACTTTCAGCAAATTTGGAGGTAGTGTAATTCCTTTAACGTCTCCTTTATCATTAAATAAACTTTTTTTAGGTTTTTTTTCAAGAATTTCTTTTACATTTTTGATATAGAACTCCAATTCTTTAGTATATTCTATATTGAATTTTTCAACATCTCCAAAATTTAAGCTTGCTTCAGAATCTAATTTCTTTCTATCACTAAATAGTCTTTGAAGATGGTATTCGTAATATTTAATATTTTGAGAAATTCTAGAGATTTCATCATCAATATATGAAATATGTTCTTCCAAATTACTTTCTTCTTTAAAATTTCCTTTTACAAGTTCATCCATTTCTTCAATATATTCCAAATCTTCGATGACTGTCATAATTAGATTTTTGTAAAAACAATATATAAATTCTTCTTTTTTATGATAAACTTTAAAAAATATTAAGAAAAACTTATTAATTATTGTTATTCTTGAAGAATTATTAAAATCATTATAAAATGATGAGGGGAAGTAAAAATGAGTAAAACAATTGAAAACTTAAAAAAAGCATTTGAAGGAGAGAGTCAAGCGAGAAACAAATATGACTATTTTGCAAAAGTAGCAAGGAAAGAAGGTTATCATTACATCGCTAAATTATTTGAAGAAACAGCATTAAATGAAATGCAACACGCAAAAGATGAATTTAAATTATTAAAAGGAATTGGTTCCACTGAAGATAATTTGCAAGAAGCAATTAATGGCGAACATTATGAAACTTCTGATATGTATCCAACTTTTGCTAGGGAAGCAGAAGAAGAAGGTAATGAGGAAGCTGCAAAGTTATTTAGAGCAATTGCAAAAATAGAAGCAAAACACGAAGAAAGATATAAAAAATTATTAGCTTTAGTAAAAGCTGGAAAAGTTTACGAAAGAGAACAAGAAATAGAATGGAAATGTTCAAAATGTGGTAATATTCACAAAGGTAAACAACCTCCAGAAGAATGCCCTTCTTGTAAACATGCAAGAGAGTATTATGAACCAGCAGATATGACTGATATTTAATTCAGTCAAATTTTATTTTTTTAAATTTCAATATGGAGAAAAAATGAATTACGAAACAAAAACAAAAGAAGTAACTCTTCTAAAAAATGATTTTATCATTGTAAAAGTAGAAAGGCCTGATAATTATAAATTTATTTCAGGACAACACGCAATGATTAAATTAAATAATGAACAAAGACCATTTACAATAGCATCAGCAAATGATGATGAAGATATTGAATTTTTAATTAAATCACATGGTAAATTTACAAAACAACTTGAAAATTTAAAAGAAGGAGACGAAATCATAATTTCTGAAGCTTTCGGAGAAAAATTTAATTTTACTAAAGATTCAAAAGAAGATTTAGTGATGGTTGCGGGTGGCTCTGGAATTACTCCGTTTATGAGTGTATTAAGATTTATTAAAAATAATAATCTTCCAAATAAAGTTGATTTATTCTTTTATAATCAAACAACAATCCCTTATGAAGAAGAATTGAAAAATTTAAATGAACTTGAAAACATAAATGTTCATTTTTCATTAACAAGACCTAAAGAAGGTTGGAAAGGAATGGTTGGTTATTTGACAAATGATTCTATTAAAGATATAAATTGTAATGAAAGAACTTGGTTCTTATGTGGACCAACTAATCTACTAGAGACAACTATCAAAATACTAGAAAATAAAGGTGTCAATAAAGCTAATATAAAATATGAGGGCTGGGCTTTGTCTTCAAAGGAGAAAAAGAAAATGGAAAAAAATAAACTATACAAATGTGAAATCTGTGGAAATGTAGCACAAATGGTTGAAGGAAAACCAATTCCTTTAATGTGTTGTGGTCAAGAAATGCAGGAAATGCCTGAAAAAACAGAAGAAGAAGGTAATGAAAAACACAAACCTGTTGTTGAAATTAATGGTAATGAAGTAACTGTTAAAGTTGGAAGTGTAGCTCATCCAATGGAAGAAGCTCATTACATTGAAATGATTCAATTATTCCAAGGAAATAAAATTGTGGCAATGAAACAATTACTTCCTGGAGAAAAACCAGAAGCAAAATTCGTTTTAGAAAATACTGAAGGTTTAACAGCTAAAGCATTTTGTAACATACATGGATTTTGGAGAAATTAGTTTTCTCTAATTTTTTATTTTATTTTTATAATTCTAGAAAATTATCTTTGCCATTCTTCAAGTTCTCTCTGAACTTTTTTAGTCCATTCTTTTATAACATTCATTATTAATTCTCTAATATCATTTTTACCTTTAGCTTGGTAAATGAAAATATAACCCCCATTCTCCAAATTATTTTGATTTCTTATAGTTATATCTTTTTCAGTTAATCTTTTCAGAGATCTTTGAACAGTAGTAATGTTAAAATCTAGTTCTTTAGAAATTTGTTCACTCGTAAACCATTCGGTATTATTTCTTAATAAAAATTGAATTACTTTACAATCTGCTTTAGTTAAACCTAAACCACATTTTATTACATCTTCAATTCTAAATTGCTTACATGCAAAATCAATCATTTAATTAAAAAATAAAAAGAAGCATAAAAATGTTTCGTTGTTTTTAATTATAAACTACAACTATTCCCTGAACATTTTGGTCTGTATTTTGGTTCTGTTAAAATTTTCTTTTTAACTAAGTACCAATAAATCTTACATCCAATACAAATTCCAAAAGCAGCCTCTAACCACATTAATGTTAAACAAGCAAAACAAATTGATAAAGGCAATACTCCTTTCATTTGAAAACCAAATGTTATAATAAACATAAATGTTGCCATAACTAATCCTAAAGCCCAGGCAAATTTCTTTTGTATTGCTCCAACATAATCTGGTTCTTGTTTTTTAATAATCAATCTACTAATTACACTAAAAGGACTTGCATGAGGTCCAATTACTGTCTTTAGGAAAAATTCAATTAAGAACAACCCAACAGTAAAATAGATTACTTCATATATTTTATAAGTTTGAATTAGGAACAAAGTAACAATTCCTACTAGCAACATTAGTCCTGCAGTAGCTCTTACTTCTCTTTCATTAACAACAGGATAGTTATATCCAGGAACCTTTTCTCCAACTCTAATTATTTTATTCATTAACTAAAGTAATTAAATTCGATTTATAAAAGAATCTAAGTATTTCTAAAAATAAAAGA
>JAHWHN010000211.1 GCA_019323235.1 Candidatus Woesearchaeota archaeon
AATTATTGGAAAAATTGAATGAAAGAATCCTCTATGCTCAAATAACCATCCAATTGGCTTAAACCATTGTCCAACTTTAGATTTTGGATGATCAATATCTGGAGAAAAACTTCCAATTAAACACAAACCTAGAAATAAAATTTGATTTTCTGGTCTTAAGATTATTAAGAATATCAATCCCAACAAAAATCCAAATGCTAAGTGTGTATAAAACTTCATAAATTAATAAAATAATTAATTATTAATAAATTTTAATAAAATAATCTTGAAAAAATTATAAATAAGAAATTAAGAGTTCTTGACACGTTCGAGTTCTTCTTCTGGTTTAGCATCTTCTACTAAATTAACCACAAATTCTTTTCTTTCGAACATTTCATTCTTAACAACTCTTCCAGTTACTTTAATTATAGATCCAAGTAATTCTGCTTTAATATTTGAGAATTCTTCAGGGTTTTCTCTAATCTTTAAAATTTCATCATTTGATTTCTTTAATAAATCTTCAATTTTATTTCTAAAGAAAACTAATCTTATATTATCAGTACCATCATCTAAAAATCCATTCAGAACATAAGAATAAGTATATTCCTTATCTGGATGATCTGAACATTTAAACTCTGATTCAGCTTTAACTCTTTTATTACATTCAGAGCAAACTTCAAAGAATCTTATATCAAATAAATCCACTAAAGTTCCCATAATTTCAACTCTAGTATCTGCTTCAGTTAAATCCTTAATGTCTTTCCTTGGGGCTTGTTCTCCAAACGATGATTTCTTAACTTCACCAATTTTAATACCTTCTGGATTTATTTTAATTTTTGATTTTTCATTTAAGTGGATTTCTTTAAAACCATTATTTTCTTTAGAATATCCTGAAGATATTTTAACAACATCTCCCTCTTTAATTTTATCAAGTTCTTCGGCAACAGACCCCCACATTACAACCTTTATGATGCCAGTATCATCACCAATTAGCATATTACCAACTTTTCCACTTCTATCTTGAACTTGAAATTCTCTAATTCCAAATGATTTAGTAACCTTTCCAACAACACTAATATTCCTTAATCCAGGGAATACTTCTTTAATCTTTAATTCAGAATTTGCTTTTTCAGCATCAAATAGTTTAATATTAAGTTCATTTGCAACAATATGAGCTGCTCCCTCTTTAGATATTAAACCAGATAACTGGTCCATCTTGTCTTTTACTTTCTTTTCAACATCTTCTTTTTTCAATTTAGATTCAGAAGTAATTTTTTCTATAATTTCATCATATGGAATATTAATCATTTTAACCTTATTAACCTCAAAATACCTCATTTAAAAACTTTTTTATATTCAACTATTCATTACTTTAATTCGAAACAAATATAAATGCCGCGTTTTATAAGCAAAATATGAATTTAATTTTAGTTACTGGGGGAAGTGGTTTTTTGGGTATTAATGTTGTAAGGTTTTTCTTAAATAAGGGATATAAAATAAGAGTTTTAGATAAATTAGATTTTGATTACCCAGAAAAAGATAAAATTGAGTTTTTTAAAGGAGATATTAGGGATGAGGAAACAGTAAAAAGGGTAATGAAAAGAGTTAATTACGTAGTTCATTGCGCAGCTGCTTTGCCATTATATAAGAAAGAAGATATTTTCTCAACAGATGTTGATGGAACTAGATTATTATTAAAATATGCTCATGAGAATAATGTTGAAAGATTCATTCATATTTCATCAACAGCAGTCTATGGAATTCCTGATCATCATCCATTATATGAATCTGATAAACTAGATGGGGTAGGACCTTATGGGGAAGCTAAAATTTTAGCTGAGAAAGTTTGTGAAGAATATAGAGAAAAAGGAATGTTTATTCCAATATTAAGACCTAAATCATTCATAGGTCCAGAAAGGTTGGGAGTCTTTGCAATATTTTACGAATGGGTGAAAGATGGTAAAAATTTCCCATTTATTGGTTCTGGGCAAAATAGATATCAATTATTAGATGTAGAGGACTTGTGTGAGGCAATTTATTTATGTCTAACAAGCAATAATCCAAAAGTTAATGATGTATTCAATATTGGAGCAAAAGACTTCACAACAATGAAGGAAGATTATGAGGCAGTATTCAAATATGCTAAATCTAATAAGAAACTAATTCATTTTCCAGTTAAGCCAGTTGTATGGACTCTTAGATTTTTAGAATTTTTCAAATTATCTCCCTTATATAAATGGGTTTATGAAACTGCATCAGAAGACTCTTTTGTTTCAATAGAAAAAGCTGAAGAAATTTTAAAGTATAAACCTAAATTTTCTAATAAACAAGCATTAATTAGAAATTATAAATGGTACATTACACATTATGATGAATTTAAGAATAAAACTGGAATTAATCATAGAGTTCCATGGAAACAAGGAATTTTGAAATTTCTAAAAATCTTTTTTTAACTAATCTTATTATTTTATTTTCTTAATTTAATTATTTAAATTTTTTATTTATACAAAAGATGATAAGAATCCACTTAATACTTTACTGCTAATAAGGAATACAATTAATGATATTACAACATAAGGAATAATTAAAGGTAGTCCTTTTGCAGCTTTACCAGTTTTTAAAATTCCATTTAAGATTGCTGAGAATATATTTAAGATAACAATTGTAGAAACAGCAAATATTCTAAAATCTGTTGGAGTTATTGATGAACTTGGAGTAGGTAAAGGACTATTAGTTAAAGCAGATAAATCAATTCCTGAAGTGATGGATTGTGTTGCTG
>JAHWHN010000212.1 GCA_019323235.1 Candidatus Woesearchaeota archaeon
AATCAAAACTACTAAACTTAGAGGTCAAGTTTCTCAGGGCATTGCATTTCCATTATCTATTTTAGAATCGGTTGGTGAATTTCAATCCGTGATTGGTGATGAAAGATGGGATATGATTCTTTTATGTTCCGGACCTGAAGGAAATGCAATTCCTATTGTACCTGGAGAGGATGTAACTGATATCTTAGGTGTAATTAAATATGAAGAACCAATTCCTGCAAGTTTAGGAGGAGATGTAAAAGGAAAATTTCCTTCTCACTCTATCAAAACAGATGAAGAAAGAATTCAAAACCTCACAGAACTTTTTGAAGATTACAGAACTGGATATACTTGGACTGCAACCGAAAAACTTGATGGTTCATCTGCAACATTTTCTATTTTTGAAAATGGTGAATTTGAAGTATCTTCTAGAAATTTAAGATTAAAAGAACATCCAGAAAATGAAAAATGTACTTTTTGGATAGTTGCCAGAAGGCTTAAACTTGAAGAAAAAATGAGAGAATACATGGAAAAAATCGGTATTGATTCATTAACTGTTCAAGGAGAATTAATAGGAGAAGGTATTCAAAAAAACAAATATAAATTAAAAGGACAAACTGTAAAAATATTTAGAGTATTCGATCCAAAGAAATATGAATTCTTTTCCGTTGCTAGAGCAAAATCATTTGCAGATGTAATGGATCTTGAGTTTGTACCTATTATTGAATCAGATATGACTCTTCCAGACACAATTGAAGAATTATTAGCATATGCTGATGGAAGATCTGCTTTATATGAAACTGCAAGAGAAGGTGTTGTATTTGTAGCAGAATTAAAAATTAATGATGATGCAAGAGATTTAGAAGAAAATTACCAAAATAGATTATCTTTCAAAGTAATTTCTAATAAATTTATTTTAAAACATGATTTATAATGAATTAAAAATAGAATATGTAAAGTATATGCCAAAAATTAAAGAACCTGGCATACTTTACATATCTAAAGAATTCGAATTAGCTATTCATCTTTGTGCTTGTGGATGTGGTGGAGAATGTGTAACTCCAACTAACGAATGGCATCTTAGAGAATTTGAAGACGGAACTGTAACGTTACGTCCATCTATAGGTAATTGGAATGGAGAAAAACCTTATCACGCTCATTATTATATTACAAATAATAAAATACAATGGCTGAAGTAACTATATTATCTTTATTAAACGATTTTGATAAAGATCACCCAGGATTTTTAGATTTTGTTGAAAAATTACAAGTAGGAACAAAAATTAAATTCAAAGGTTTAAAATTTGGTAATCCTGAAACTGGATATAATCCTAAAGATGTAACAATTCAAATAGTATATAGAGAAGAAATTGGTGATAAACCAATGAGATGTCCAGGTGTAGGTTGCATAGAATATGCTAATATTAAAGAAAATGGAGAGTTTGCAGATTGTCATAAAGATGGTTGGTTTCCATGTCAAACTTTTATGTCAATGAGAGGCTGGTTTAGAGCTTCTGATTCATATGAAATTTTATAAAAGTAACTTTTTCGAAAAAAATCCTAAATAATTTTTTTGTTTGGGATTTTTTTTGTTATATTAGCTCTATAAAAAATAATAAAAATATCATGTACACAGCAGAAGATTATATTAGTTTTATAGAACAAGGAAGATATGACAGAATCAGTAATTTTGCATTAAAAGAAATAGCGCAAAAATTTAGAGAATTACAACAAAATGAATCATATAGTCTTGGAGATGGAGATTATAATCTTTTTACTGATGGATATAATGAATATACAGAATATCATTTAATTTTATTAAATCCTGGTATTTCAAAATTACAAACTGTAAAAAAAAATTAAAGAAATTCTTAATTATAATTTAAAAAAATCCGTAGATATAGTAAATAATTCTCCAACCGTATTATTAGTTCTTCCAAAAAAAGAAAATTTATCTATAAGAGATGAAAATAAACGCATTTTAGAAAACATAAAAAAGGACTTAGAATCTATAGGTGCAGAATTAGAAATTGTTGAAAAATAACATTTAACATTTTTTAACAAAAATATTTTTTTCTTTAAAAGAAATTTGTTATATTTACTCTATAAGAAATTAACAAATAAACAAACGGTAAATTAAAACCAAACATTATGGCACAAAATTTAGATTTAACATCAATTGGTTATAGAGTTCATAATCTTGAAGAACTTAAAGAACTTGCCCCTGCTGTTTTTGCTACAGAACCTGCTAAAGGTGTAACAAAAAATTATTCTTTTATTCCGACAGATGAATATGTAAAACGTATTCTTAATCTAGGTTGGGAATTACATTCCGCTAAACAAAACGGACCAAATCCATGGTCTAGACATATGATTCGTTTCACCAACCCAAAAATGGGATATTTTGATCTTAATGGTGATAATGTAAAACCACAAATTATTCTTGATAATTCACATAATAGAGGTTCATCTACACAACTTCATATGGGCCTTTTCCGTCTTGTATG
>JAHWHN010000027.1 GCA_019323235.1 Candidatus Woesearchaeota archaeon
TCAATAACATCAGATTTATAATTTCCAACATAATCTAATAATTCTCTTTCATCTTTCAAAAATTGTGTTGAAACATTAATTAGTTTCTCATTAACTGCTGGTCCTCCAACAATTGTTTTGTAATCTTTTAATTCTTTTAATAAGGATAATGCATAAAATGCTTGACTAGAATAGACTATACTAAATGCTATTACATCTGGTTTGAAATCTTTTATTTTTTGTAATAATTCTTCAAAAAATTCTGGTTTTTCATTCCTTACAACTTTCCAATTGTTTTCTGAATAAATTTTAGTTGTTTCTTTTCTATATTCTAAAGTGAATTTATCATAATCTTTCCAATTTTGAGAAGTATAGTATTTTTGAGCTTCAGGAAATTTTAATGCGTGAAACTCTAAGTTTAAATCTAATACATTTATTTTATTATTTGAATTGTGTTTTAAGAATGAGTATAAATTAGTAATTGAATATGGCGGAGATGCTGGTGTACAAAATGGCGGATATACTAATAATACATTCATAATCTAATTGACTCAAGAATTCTTTAAAAAACTAATGTTTTTTATTGCTTCGAAAGAATTTCAATAAGAAAAACTTAAAATTAATAAATGAGCTATAGTAATAATTAATTATGAACCAAATTGATAAAAACCCAAATTATAAAGAAATCTATGATATTGTAAAGAAGATGTATTTTAAGAAAGGTATTTTTTCCTATGGTACCTGGGATGAGACTTATTATTCAATGAGAGTTTATGAAACTTGTAAGTTAATCTTTAATGAATTGAAAGGTAAGAAAATTAACAAACAAGAAGTTTTAACTGCAGCAATTCTTCATGATATTGGGAAAGTGAAATTAAGAATGTGGAAAATTGTAAACAGCAAAGGAGTTATAAATCAAAAAGGAGTTGTAAAAGAATGGAAAAAACATCCTAAGATGAGTGTTCCTATTGCTACAAAAATTCTTTCTAAGATGGGACATTCTGAAGAATTCATAAAAAAGGTTTGTTATTTAATTGAAAATCACGATCAAAGAAAAGAATTAATGAAAAAAAGAACTATTGAATTAAAAATATTACAAGATGCCGATTTAATTGCTGACATAGGAATGTCTGGATTTATTAGACCTTTTAGTTTTGGTGCTGCTTTTAAAAGACCGACAATTGGAACTATCAAATTTATGTCTAAACATCCAAATAGAATTGAAGATTTTGAAGAATTAAATTTAGAAGTTTCTAAAAAGCTTGCAAAGAAAGAAATTAAGTATGAAAAGGAATTAATTTCAATGATTGCTAAAAATATTGAAACTGATTTATTTGATGAATTCTAGCTATATTCTTTTAAGAATTTTTTAATTCTTTCATATTTTATGTTGTTATTTTCTAAGATGTCAATAACATTTTGTTTACTTTTTCCTAAACCATCCCAATCAACAATTACTAAATCTGCTTTAGGAGTTGTTTTTTCAATTGCTTCGAGAATCATTTCCTTATCTAAATGTTCTAGCATGTATTTAGGACACATATGCCCTACTGCATAATTTGAACGCTCCATTATTTTATTTGAAGAGGAATTATAATGTCCTCCACCAATGAAAATACAAGTTTTTTCTTCCTCATATTCTTGAGTGAAAACTTCTCTTATACATTGAGCTAATATTCTTCCAAATTCTTCATTTACCCATTGTTCTTCGCAACTTCCTATTTCTACAAACATAGTTGGAGTTTCTAAATATGGACCATGATGAGTTATTTCTAAAGTGATTTCAGATTCTATTAATGATTCATGTTTTTTTAATGATAAATAAAATTGTTTTAAGTATTGAGCTGGTGCTTTTACTAAAGTCCTGTCTTTCCCACCAAACTCTGCTTTACTCCAATTACCAATTGGATGACATGTTAAAGATGGTTTTTTTGATGCAGAAGAATGTTTTGTAGCAAATACAAATAAGTCTGCTTCAATTTCTTTGTCTAAGTTCTCTGAAAAGATTGATCTTTCATCTATTTCATATAAATATAAATTTTGAAAGTTTAATACCTTTCTTCCTTTAAATTCTTCATTGGTTTCATGAAAGTTTAAATTATTTTTAATATTTTGATCCGCTTTTTCTGGTGTGATGATTATTGCTACTTTCATGAAAGTCTAGATTTAATGTAGATTTATTAATCTTTTTATTTAATATTATTAGTTTAAATAATAAAAATCAAGTAAAATCGATAATCTTTATAACTAATTATCCCTCACTATTTCAAATGAGTTTAGAATCTTTATTGCCTATGGGTAGGGACTATATTAATGAATTCATTATGTATGGAAATAAAAAAGGAAATATTACCATTTCAGAAAAAAAAGATGAAATTTTAGATTTCCCATTAAGCAAAGATTATGAAGATAAAGAAATTGTTAAATTAAGTATTGAATATGCAGTAATTAGTTATTCTAAAAAAGAGATTCATTCTAAAGATTTAATTGATGAAATAATTGGAGAACATGAAGATTTTAAATCTGAATTAAATGAAGGTTTAGATTTTATTATTGATTCTTTTTTAGAAGAAGATTCTAGTAAAGGCATATATTCTATTTTTCCTAGAAAAATAAAAGTTAAGATTCATGATTTCCTAAGTGAATTGAAAGGGAAATTCAGAAGGAAGAAAGAAATTAATGATGATGATGAAAATAAAGAAGAAATCTACAAAAATAGAAAAGAAGTCGTTAGACATCACGAATATATTGGAAGATTAAAGGATTGTAAAAAAATTCTAAATTATGGACTTAATTTTATTAAAAATCCAGAATATAGAGATGAAGATTCTGAATTTAATGAAAAATTAGATAAGCTAGCTGAGTTGAATATGGACATATCTTCAACATATGACGAAATAATTGAAAGATATTATCAAAGAATTTCTGAATTAAGTCCAAGAAGATAAAATATTTTATTTTCTATAAATTTCTGATTCAAAATATCTTTCTTGAAAATAAGTTTTCTCTCTGATTATTTCATCAGAAACATTAAAACCATCTGGAACCACAATTAATTTATCGTCATCATCATTAGTTCTATGAAGTATTGCAACACATCTTCCAGAAAATTCTTTTAATGGCTCTTCAACACCTAAAATATAAACATCTAATTCTTCACCATCCCCTGATAAAGTGCCAGGAATATATCCATAGTTTACATCATAAGTAAAATTCCATTTAGGATGTTTACTTCCTAATGGCCTATCTATTTTAACATCCACTATTTGATCTAAATATTTTAAGGCTTCCATTTTAATAAATAACTCAATTTAATATATAAACCTAATTGAGATTTCATCGAAAATATTTTGTTAAAACTTATCTTAATTTCTGATCTTTAAATCTTCCACTGTATTTTGCCTTACCTTCACATTTCTCGAAAATAACTTGACATATTTTTTCATCAGGTATTAATCTTAAAGGTATTTGACCAGCATTATATATTTCTAAGACTGTTCTGTTTGAAACTCCAGGACTTATGAAAGGAGCAGTAATATGACTCATTAAACCAAGTCTTGCAAATCTCGATCTTGAGTGTATCCATCCACAAATATTTTCAGGAAGAGTTAATTTTTCTTTTGTTATTCCTAAAATTAATTCTCCAGGATGAAGTAAATATCCCTTCTTTGTTAATTTTAAAGAAGTTGTATAATCTTCATAATTTGTTTTTTCATTTATCGTTATTTCTTCAATATCATCTCTGAAAATTCTTAATTCATTTCCTAAAGATAAATCTATTGAACCTGGACCGACAGAAATATTCTTACTAGGAGTTATTTTAATTAATCCTTCTTTTAATGCTTTATTAATTTCATTTTTTGTTAATATCATTATTTTATACCTCTTCCATTATTTCTAATAATTTTTTTAATGATAATGTTGCTTTCCCAATTACTTTGTCTGCAGCGCCATAATATATTTCTAACTGATCTTCATTTAGTAGCAAACCCTCAGCAAAAACAACTCTATCCACAACACCATTTATTTCCCAATCTTCTTCAGGAACTAAAAATGGTTCTTTTGTTCTTTTGATTATGTTTAATTTTTCATCTAATAATAAAGCACCACATCTATAACACTTTTCTAAATCTCTTCCGTGGTATATGAATAAATAACCTTCATCTATTTTTAATGGAACTGCCCCTCCACCAATTTTAGAACTCTCCCACCACAATTCAGGATGTAATAATGTATGGTCTTCAATATTCTTTATGTAATCTTTCCAAAATTCTTGACTTTTTAATTCTAAAAAGTTTTCAAACTTTACAATTTGAATAGAAGGATTGAATCTATGTATCATTACAAATTTATTATCTATCTTTTCAGGAAGTAATATTGCATCTTTGTCCCATAAAATACTTTTTTTGCCTCTCTCAAATCTTTGTTCATTCCATTTGTATTTGTAAAATTTACTTGGAGTTATGTTAATTGCTTCTTCCACTGTTAAATTTGGACTTACAATTCCTTGCTTTTCAAAATTAATTAAATCTCTAGATATTGCTAAACCAACTCTTGCATTATTCCCATCCCATGCAGTATATAATAAATAAAACATATCATCTATTTTTGTAATTCTTGGATCTTCTACACCATGACTTTCTTCTTCCAAAGTTGGAACTAAAATTGGTTTGTCATCCGGAATTATTTTTCCATTCTTGATGGTTCCATGACCTATTGAGGAATAATTATGTTCTTTTACTGCTCTATAAAAAATATGAATCTTACCATTATGTTCAATAATTGTAGGATTTAATACAGAATGTGATTCCCAGTCCCATTCACTTGGAGTTAAAACAACCTCTTTTTTGTTAACAATTAATTCCATTAATTAATTCTTTATTAAACTATAATATAAATTTTTCTTTTAATCACTAATTTTATTTTAATCAGCCAGAGAGAGGAGTTTTAATAAAAATAAGTATTTTTTTAAGCATATTTTAATTAATTTAAATTAATATTTTTATAATAATTTTAATAATAATTTATAATAATAATTTAGTAATAACAAATAATAATAGAAACATTTATATATAACTTAGTATATTAGATAGTAAAAAGATAAGTAATTATCTTAGAACAAACCAAACTCGCCAAATGATTACCCGAGGTGGGGGGAACTCACCCGAAGGTAATTTCTAGATCAAATGACAACTAAAATCAAAAGGAAATTGTACAAGAGAGGAAGTTCTTACGAGACTACAATTCCAATGCCGCTTCTATTCGCAATTGATAAAAAAAAGAAACATAATGTAATTTTCAACTATGATCCAAAAAATAATAGATGGTTTATAGAATTTGAAGAGTCAAAAAAGTAACAACAAGTACGGGTCTTGAATATATCTCACCTCCCGCAATATTCAAGACTTCATGTTTATGTGGTTTTTACCACGTAAAGCTAAGTTTTTGGCAAAAAACTCGGTGTTTGTTTGGGGGGATAGGGAACTTGTTCCCTTCCCTTATTTATTTAATACAAAAACAAAAAGATTATATACTAATTATTTTCTAGTTGATTTAGAGGCTTGGAATTCATGCAAGGTGTTTGGATAAATGTTGAATGTTTAAAGTGCGGAAATAAAAAAGAAAGTAAATACTTTATAGAAAATCTGAAAGAGATGAGCCGAGTTTATGAAATAACATGTTCTTGTGGAAATGAAGACTGCGAACATTTTAAGCTTCTAGAAATAGACAATCAAAGAGGATTTCTTCAATAAAAATATAGTTTGGTATAGATAAATGTTTTTAAATCAATTTCGAAATCGTTAATTAAAATGAGGAAGATATGTGTTATTAATCAAAAAGGTGGTGTTGGAAAAACCACTACTGCTATCAATTTGGCTGCAGGACTTTCCAGAAGTAATAAAAGAGTTCTAATTATTGACTTAGATGCGCAAGCAAATATTAGTTCATCTCTGAATGTTGGCGATGGATACAAAAACGCGTATGACTTATTATTTGAGAATGCAGAAATCAAAGAATGTACGATTAATCTTGGGAAAAACCTAGATATTATAAAAAGTTCCAGTGGTTTATCAAAAGCAGATTATTTCTTATCTAAAGAATCAGAGAGAGAAAATTTTCTTAGAGAAAGATTAAATAAATTAACTGGTTATGATTATGTGATTTTAGATTGTCCTCCATCTTTGAACTTATTAAATCAAAACGCTATGCTTTTTGCAGATGAAGCAATCATTCCAGTAACTACTGATTTTTTAGGAGTTGATGGTTTAAGAAAACAAGCTAAAGCAATTAAAGATTTAAATAAATACTTCGATCACAATTTAAGAATTTCAAAAGTTGTTCCAACAATGTTTGATAAAAGAAGTAAATTAGCTCATAAATCAATTGCTGATATTCAAAATGAATTCTATAATGTGGTTTCTGATCCAATCAGAATAGATACTAAATTAAAAGAATGTCCTATGGCGAAAAAATCTATTTTTTCTTATGCTGCGAAATCAAAAGCTGCTGAAGATTATTCAAAATTAGTTAAACACATTATTAGAGATGAAATTGGAACTTAATTTCATTTAATTTTTTATTTTTTCTATAAAATCATTCCAATACAAACTTAAGATTAAAGAAATATCTTTTTTTTCCACCACTATTTTTCCTTTTTCAAATTCTCTATTTTTATAATTAAATAATGCGCTTGCTTCAAATAGATCAAACAAATGATCTGAATAACTTCTTGCTAAGATTGTATCTGGAATTTTTTTAATTATTTCTTCTAAATAAGGATTAAAGAAATTTGGTTTTTTATAAATACAATTTTTAATATGAAGTCTTAATGCCTTGTCTTCATTTGGCAAGATTAAATCATCATTATGACCATTTCTATTTTGAACTTTTAATTCTAATATCTTTCTAGTTTGGTCTTCAGAATAATCCGTTCCCAACATCAAATAACGTCTTTCTAATTCTTTATCAGGATTAAAATAATTTTCATTTGCAAGTGTAAAGAAAATTGTTTTGTCTCCCTTTATTTCTTGGACTATATTCCCACCAGATTTCGTAACTATTCTTTTGCAAGATTTTCCTTCAGTTAAATTTTTTAGCATTTCAGTAATATCAGAGTTTCTAGATTTCATTGCCTTTTGTAATTCAGGAATGTATATAAAATCACAATTATTGATATTATCTAAATCATAGAAAGGAGCTTTACTTGAAGACAATTCTAATTTGTAAACTTTTTCTTCTGGCAATAAATCTACCAATTTATCTAAACAATATGTTTTTCCAGATCCAGAATTAGAAATTATTCCAAAATTAATTCCCTTTATAGCGCACAATGTTTGAAGTAAAGATAATTTTTCTTCACCAGCAACACCTGACTTTTTATAATAATTTAAAAGATGATTATAGTTTATGTCAATTTTCGAGTATTCCAAATCATCATAAACATCAACTAATTTATCTTTACCTTTCAATATTAAATCCTTAGATTTATTCAATAATGGTTTACTACAATCATAACTTCTTTTAACAAAATCTATTGCTGAAGAGAGGTTTTTTTTGAAATCATTGAGTTTATAATTCATGATTTAAATTAGATTTTTATTATTTATAAGTTATTTTTAACAATTGTTAAAAAAAATCCGAAAAAATTAGATTTTTTACAAACCTTTATATAATAATATTGAATTCTAAAACTCATGAAAGTTCTTAAAGTTTTAATTGACGAAATAAAGAAGAATAAGAACAAAATAAAAAATCAAAGAGATTTAAATAGTCTTAAGCTCCAATTTGCTAGAAGCCACGGCATTAATTTTCCAACAAATATTGAGATTATGAATCAAGTTCCAAAAAAAGATAGAGATGAACTTAAAAAAATCTTAATGTTAAAACCAGTTAGAACTATTTCTGGAGTTGCACCAGTTGCAATTATGACTAAACCTCATAAATGTCCTCACGGAAGTTGTTTATTCTGTCCTGGAGGACCTAAGTCCAAGTTTGGAGATGTTCCTCAATCATATACAGGTAAAGAACCAGCTACTAGAAGAGCTATTAGAAATGGTTACGACCCTTATTTACAAGTTATGAATAGATTAGAACATTATGTTTTAATTAATCAAAACCCAGAAAAAGTTGAATTAATAATAATGGGTGGTACTTTTTTATCTTTAAGTTATGATTATGTTGATGAATTTGTTATGTATGCATTTAAGGCAATGAATGATTTTTCAGAATTATTTTACAAAGATAATGAATTAGATATTGAAAAATTCCAAGATTTCTTTGAGATTAATACTAATAGAGATGATCCAGAAAGAATGAATAGAATTCATGCTAAACTTTTGAAATATAAGAAAACATCAACTCTAGCTAAAGAGAAAAAAAGAAATGAAGATTCTATGATTAAATGTATTGGTCAAGTTATCGAGACTAGACCTGATGTTTGTAATGAAAAGCATATTGATAAAATGTTAGAGTTAGGTTGTACTAAAGTTGAAGTAGGAATTCAATCTGTTTATGATGAAGCTCTAAGAGTTACTGGAAGACAACATACAGCTCAACAAGGAATTGATGCAACTCAAAGACTTAAGGATGCTGGATTTAAAGTTACATATCATTTAATGCCAGGTATGATTGGAGTAGATAGAAAAAAAGACTTAGAAGGATTAAAACAAATTTTTACAGATACCAGATATAGGCCTGATATGTTAAAAATTTATCCTTGTATGGTTATGCCAGGTACAGTACTTTATGATATGTATAAAGAAAAAAGATATAAACCTATGACTACTAAACAAGCAGTTGCTTTAATTGCAAAATTTAAAGATACTATTCCGGAATATGTTAGAGTTAATAGAGTTCAAAGAGATATTCCAACAACTCAAGTTTCTAAAGGTGTTGATAAGACTAATTTACGTCAGTATATCATGGAGTACATGAAAAAACATAATTTAGAATGTAGATGTATTAGATGTAGAGAAATTAAAGATACTGTTATTAAGGGAGAGATTGAATATAATTTATTAGTTTATGAAGCTTCTGAAGGCGATGAAGTATTTATTTCTGCAGAATATAATGATAAAATTGTTGGATTTTGTAGATTAAGATTCCCTTACAAACCTTATAGAAAAGAAATTACTAAAAAATCAGCTTTAATTAGAGAATTGCATGTTTATGGTGCTTCTACTTCTCTCAAAGAAAAAGGTACTACTCAACACAAAGGAGTAGGAAAGAAATTATTAGCAATGGCAGAAGACCTTGTTAAGAAAAATAATAGAAATAAGATTGTTGTAATTTCTGGTGTAGGGGTAAGAGGCTATTATAAGAAATTAGGTTATAAATTAGAAGGCCCTTACATGGTAAAAAAGATATAAATAAGCAAAATCTTTAAAAGCACTAATTGAATACTTCCAAATATGACATTTTCAACTTATAATTTTCCAGAATCACCAAAAATACTAGAAGAAAAAATTAAAGGCATAGTTATTGATGATGAGGTTAAAGAAGTTTATTCTAAATTATTAATTACTAGTTTCTACAAAGGATTAATTATAAACGACCATTTAAGAAATAGTAATAATAATCTTGTAAGAAAATATACTATTAAATATGAAAATCAAGTAAAAAGAAGCTTTGAACATCTTGATGTTGAGTATGATTTTGTTAAATTAGGATTTGAGCTTGCCCTATATTCATTCAAAAAAGGTACAAATGTGATAAGATACCTTAGAGAAGATAATTCATTAGATAAAAGTGTAGAAAATCTTTTAAACCTTCTGAATAACTAATTCTTGTTTATTTCATACTCTTTAGAAAGCTTTTTATAGTGTTTTTAACTTGCCGAGAAGGTTTGAGGAAAAATTCAATATGGAAAAAGTTAACAGAAACATTATTGTGCCTAGTGCATCATTTACAGTTGATAAAAAACAAATCAAGTATTATTCTAATGAAAAATTTATACCAGAAATAGGAGATGTTGTATTAGGAGAAATTGCATCCATAGGCCAGCATAAAAGTTTAGAGAATAAAGAGGGAAGAATACATAAGATATATAGAGGCACTAAAGCTGTTTTTGTTTTCGGAAATAGATATGCTCCAGATTATTATGAAGGACATATTCCTACTGAATTTGTTGAAGAAGTTGATTTACTTGCAAGATCTGGGTTAATTGGTATTGTTAAAACTAAAAGTGCAAAAGTAATTGGTCCAACTAAAGTAAAGATTATTGGATTTGTTTGTGATAAAGAAGGTAATAGAATAAATACTAAGAATTTTCCAATTGTTAAACCTAAAAAAGATGTTAAGAAGAAAAAAAGAGCAAAATTAATTTTAGTTTGCGGTACTTCTATGAATTCAGGAAAGAGTCAGGCTGCAGCAGCATGTTGTTGGTCTCTAAAATCTTTAGGATATAATGTAAGAGGTACAAAAGTTACTGGAACTGCTAGCTTAAAAGATATTTTATTAATGAATGATTCTGGTGCTGAGAAATATTCTGATTTTACATATTTAGGATATCCTTCAACTTATTTAATTCCAGAAAAGGAAATGATTGATATTTTTAATAAATTAGATTTGAAATATGCAAATAATCCAAATAATTTCTGGGTTGTTGAATTTGCAGATGGAATTAATCAAAAGGAAACTAGAATGTTACTAAAATCAGAAGAGGTTAGAAGTAGAATTCATAAATTTATTTTCTGTGCTGCTGATGCTTTTGGGACTATCGGTGGATTAAAGGTTTTAAAAGAAGAATTTAATTTAATACCTAATGCCATTTCCGGAGTTTGTTCAAGTTCTCCATTACATGTAGAGGAATTAAAAGAATTTACAGAAATTCCAGTATTTAATAGTATGAATCCAGATTTGGAAAAGATGAAAAAAATACTACTTTAAACAAACCTTTTTAAAGTAATTATTTTTACATTTAGATATGGAAACTAAACACGAGCTTAAAGCATTCAATAATGTAGATGATATTGAGTTTAAGCCTAAATTTATTGAACGGTATTCTAAATTAACAGATTGGGATACTTTTGAAACTTATTGTTTATCATTCTTAAGAAGATCTATTAGAGTAAACACTCTTAAGATTTCTATTGAAGACTTAAAAAAGAGATTAGAAGACTTAGATTGGATTTTAGATCCAGTTCCTTGGTGTAAAGAAGGATTTTTTATTGAACATAAGACTGGAAGAAGAGATGCAGGTAATACTGTTGAACATCAATTGGGATATTTTTATATTCAAGAAGCAGCTTCAATGATTCCACCTTTAGTCTTAGATGCTAAACCTCATGAACATATTTTAGATATGGCTTCATCCCCAGGATCAAAAACAACTCAAATTGCTCAAATGATGGACAATACTGGAATTATCATAGCAAATGACCCTTCTCCAAAAAGAATGGCTCCATTGTGTGCTAATCTAACTAGATTGGGAATTATCAATACTGTTACAACAGTAATGAAAGGTCAACAATTTAATAAATATAAACAAAAGTTTGATAGAGTTTTATTAGATGCTCCTTGTTCTGGAACTGGAACTATTAGAAAGTCTGTTAAAACAATAAGAATGTGGAATCCTAAAGTTTTGAAATCAATTTGTGCAGTTCAAAATGAATTAATTAAAGCTGCCTGGAATTGTTTGAAACCTGGAGGAGTATTAGTTTATTCTACTTGTTCTTTAGAACCTGAAGAGAATGAAGGTTTGATTTCTAGTTTTTTAAATGAACATCCTGAAGCGAAAGTAGAAGGATTTTCTTTACCTGGTTTGAAAAAAGGTGATGCTGTATTAGAGTTTGAGGGACAAGTTTATAATAAAGAAGTTGAAAAAACTTGTAGATTATGGCCCCAAGATAACGATACAGAAGGTTTCTTTATTGCTAAAATTAAAAAAGAAAAGTAAAAATAGCATTTTATCAATAACTTATTTAAATAAAATTTAATTTCTACTCTTTATGACAGACATTACTATTATTGCAGCAATGGCTAAGAATAGAATTATTGGTATTAATAATCAATTACCTTGGCATATTCCAAGTGAGATTAAACACTATTTCAAGAATATTGAGGGAAATATAACAATTTGTGGTAGGAATACCTATGAAGCTTTTAAAAATCCAAGAGATAACTATTGTGATCAAATTGTAGTTAGTACTACTTTAAAAAAAGAAGGGCTTTGGATTTTTCCAACACTAGATTATGCTGTTGAATTTGCAGAATTAATGCAAGAAAAATCAGGACAAAAAATATTCTTAACTGGCGGTTCTAGAATTTATGAAGAAGGTTTAGAAAAATACGCTAATAAAATGATTTTATCTGTTATTGATAAGGAATTTGAAGGAGATACTTTGTTTCCAAATTTTTCTGATGATTGGAAGTTAATTAATAAAAAAAATATTGAAGATAAAATTAATTATTCTATTTGTGAATATAAAAAGTCACTTTAAAATTAACTTAACTTTTTTAATTCTAAAACACGCTCTTCTAAATTTTCTAATAAATAATCTTTAACACCTTTTTTTCTGAAGTATTCAATTACTTTTTCTTGATTTACATGATATTCTCTATAATAATTTTGATCAGAAAAATCTTTCCAACCAGTTCCTTTTAAGAAATGCTTTACAATTATGTTTTCATCTTTTTCATAATCTTCATGTTTAATATTTACCCTAAATTTTTTATTTTCATAATTTAAATTGAAATAAAATAAAGGAAATACTTTAAATTCATATTTATCCCATCCTCCATCTTGACAATTAAAACCACCAGCATCTCTTTTATTTACTTCTAAACTAAAATTTGTAGCTAAAGAATAATCGTCAGATTCAAATTTGGGATCTTTTAAACTTCCAATTATTTTCAAAGGAATTTGTACTTTTTCTAAAAATTCAATCTCTTGTAAATCTTTTTTTATATCATTTTCTCTTTTAGAAATTTGTTTTCTTCTTCCCTCTATTAAATCATTTAATGTCATTGTCATTTTATAAACCCCAGAATATTTTATCTTGCATGAAATAATTTTCACCAATTTTTTTCGCCATTTTTCTATCAACAAGTCCTTGCATGATATAATGATGAGTAGTCCCAACTTCAAATTTACAATTAGAACCATGAGGAGTCCTAAGTAAACGATGTACTGTTTCATCAGAAGTTAAATAATCTCTATCTTTTTCAGATTGCTCTCTAAATAAAGCCTTGTAAACAACATGCCATGCTGTATGTGGAAGTGTGTCCCACTCATAATTATTTACAATCTTCAAATAAGGTTCTCTAACATCTTCAGGAATGTTCCAATTATCAGGTTCTATTTTCTTCAAATCTTTATGTGTGATTATACGCTCAATAGAATCTCCATACTTGCCTCTATCTAATTCATTTTCATTCCATTTAAATGCATTAGTTCTTACAATTGCTTCTACTAAATCATCTTTATAGTATCCAACAAAAACAGGTAATTCACCTTCAACTTTTAAGGATAATTCTTTAATATATCTTATTCCTAATTTATGCTCTTCAGGATGAGAAGTAAAATAATTTAATAATAAATTCTCTGCGTTAATGGTGTATGCCATTTTAACTCAACCTCTCCATTACGTAATCAATTCTTTTTTCTAATTCTAAAGGCGGTACAGAGATTACATTTAAACCTAAATTTTCATAATGTTCTTTATGTACGTGGTATAATCTTAAAGCTTCAGACTCATCTTCTCTTCTAATATGAGTTTTATCATAAAATTTCAAAGGTTCAAAAATAAATACTTTAGAAATAGGATATAATTCAGTTGCCGTTTCTAAGTCTGGTCTTTCTTGTCTTAAGATATCGCAATAATATTCTTGATCTTGAAAATGTCTATCCATGAATACTCTTTTTACATTTGGATTTGCTAATTGACATCTCCAACTTTGTAGTTGGAAAATATCTTTCTGGAAATCACCATAACCATTCCAAGGTTCTTTAATTCCTTTTGCTTGCAAATATCTTATCACAGCCTCAGCACATTCCGGAATTACATATTCACCTTTTAATTCCAATCCCACCGCCACACAACTTTTACCAGAACTTGGTCCGCCAGTTAAAACATACCTCTTCATTAAACACCTCTTTGTAATATTATTAATATGTGTTTTATATTATATAGAATGTTTTTTAACAAAATGTAAAACACTATTGTCAAAAATAGAAAAGTATTTAAATCAAATTAATTAAATAAGAGTATGGTATTGTCAAAATCAGATTTTGAAAAAATCCTTAAGAAAGTTAAGAAAGAACCTTGTTTGATTCAAGATATTGCTAAAGAAATCAACAAAAGTTGGGTTACTGCTGAAAGATATATTGAAAAGATTGAAAAAGAAAAAGGACTTATTAAAATTAAAACATTCAGAGCAGGTACTCAAGGAGCAATTAAATTAGCTTACTGGAATTATTCTTCTTCAATAGGACATGATGAATTCAAAGATTGGATGCTAAATGTTATTAAATCAAATTCAGATAAGAAATTTTTTGATCCTTTAGAAATATATCAAAGAGCTAATAAGAAAGGTTCTAAAGTAATAACTGATTTTTATGATGAAAAATTAATAACTTCAAAACAAAACTTAACTTCTTTTCTAAAGCAAACAAAGGAAGAATTGATTTTATTTTCAGGAAACTTATCTTTCATAAACATGACTGAAAATGGAATTAAGATGATTCATGTTTTAGAAGATTTATTGAAACGAAAAGTTGAATTGAAGATTTTATGTAGAGTTGATTTTGCTTCTATTTATAATATTAACAAAATGGAGAAGTTAATAAAAAAATACCCAAATCAAATTGAGATAAGACATTGTTTCCAACCAATAAGAGGTTTTATTAGAGATAATGAAGTTTTGAGATTAAAAGATGAGAAATTAAGAGAAACTTACAAATTCAAAGAAATGAAACAAAACATGATTATTTTATATAATATTGAAGATAAAGAATGGGTAGAGTGGTTTAGGGATGTATTTTGGTATTTATATCGTAAGTCTTTAGATTATGATGAACGGATGAAAGTATTTCAAGAAATGTTGAAATAGAGGCTTGACTGAAAGGAAACCTCTTTCGGAAGCTACAAACGAAACTGTAGGGATGAAAGTATTTCAAGAAATGTTGAAATAATTATTAATATAAAAAATTAGAATTATATTTAGAAGGAGCCCCATCAATGCCATAATCCCAAGTTAACTTCCTTCTTAATTTTTTTAAAGCTGTTTTTCTTGTAAAGTAAAGACTTGCTAAAGTTTCATTTTTCCCTTTTTGAATATCTTTCATGTCTTTTTTATTTTTACCAAATATCCCATAATTATCAAGAATAATTTCCATCTCTTTATCATTTAATAAATCAGAATTTAATAAATCAATTAAAGCATCTAAAGCAAGATAATAATTATCATTATATTCGAAATAAATTTTTTTGACATTTCTATTTTTTCTTAAAGCATATTCTTCAATGTCTTCTTCAAAATTAATTTGTTGTCTTAAGAGATAGTAACTATTATTAGGAATTTCCATGTTTTCAAAAAAAAGATTTGGTACTACACCTCTTTGTTCTTTTCTAAAGGCCACATAATCAGACATTGATTCAAATCCCTTTCTTCTTGCCATTTCAGTACTATATTCATGAGATGAACTAAAACCACGCTTCATTACAGAAATATAATTTTGACAAGATTTCATATCAATGTCAAAAATTCTTGAAAAGATTTTAGCTTGAGCACTAGCTTTAATTTCAGGATTATACATTTCTCTTATTACTTTCTCTTTCAGAGATGTCATTTTATTAAGAAAAGGAAATGTTTTTATAAAGATAATTCTTAATTTTAACTAATTAAAATGAAATTAAGTAAAGAAGAACGAGAAATTATAAGAGAAGCTGAAGAAGAAACAGAGCATGAAGAATTGTTTAGTCATGATAGGCATAAGAAGTATTTATTCCATGCTTTAGCTATTTTTATATTAATTATAGCTGTAGCTTATTTTACACTAAGTATGCCGACTTTTTCTAATTTTTTAGGTATTATTGAATCTCAAAATACTATGGATAATGTTTTTCATGAAGGAATTTATACTATCGTTATATCTCAGAATATTGTAAACTATTTGCAAGACAGTTATGATAAACAAGCAGATCATGAATCAATTTATTGTTTAAAAGGAAATGTTAATGGTAGTTTTTATAATATTACTTCATTATATCAACCAGAAGTGTATTCTAAAACTTATACTAATGTCAGATTTGAGTCATGTAGTGATGATACTTTAATAATCTTACACACTCACCCAATTAGAGAGTGTTTGCCTTCTAAGACTGATTTAAATACTTTAAGGAATTTTCAAGAGAAAAATCCCAATACAATCATGGCAGTTATGTGTGATGAGAATAGGATTAATTTTATTCCATAATTTATGTATTTCAAACATGACAAAATTATTAAATGATTGCTAAATTCTTAATATTATGGGACATAATCTAGATTATATTTTCGTACTTAGATCTTTAAGAGACATTGGATTCGGAGTTGGAAAGAAGCTCTTAATAGATTTTGTTCAAGGTAATGAAAATAATGATTCTATTCAAAAAAATAAGCTATATGAAAGAGATACTTTTGGATGTTTAGCTTATTCTAAGGAAGAAATTGAAGATATGATTGAAGAATTAATTAATCATAATTTAATTCAAATGGTTTCAATTAAAGGTAATCAATTCTGGAAAGTAATGGAGTTAACAGAATCTGGAATAAAAGAGATTTTTGAACCTAAATTAAATGAAAAGAAGATGTCTTTTGAAAATGCAGATGTTTCTACTGAAATTTCAAAAGAAGAAAAAGCTTTATTCGAAGTTTTGAAGGATTTTATTGGAATTTATAATGATGAACAAAAGAAAACTATTATTAGTAATAAAGAAAAAGTCCTTTGTATTGCAGGAGCAGGTTCTGGTAAGACTACTGTTTTAACTAAAAGAATTGAGTTTTTAGTTAAGTATAGATCTGTAAATCCAAAAAAGATTTTAGCTATTACATTTACTAGAAAAGCCCGTCAAGAAATGATTGACAGAATGCCAGGTTTGATTGAATTGGGAGTTAAGGTTGAAACTTTTAATTCTTTTTGTGAAAAAATTCTTAGAAAATATAATAATTTGATTTACTCAGGAAATGTTAGAGTTATTACATATAAAGATAAAATAATAATGGTTAGAAGGGCTTTAGATGAACTTGGAATTAATATGAGAGAAGCCATCAATACATATTTTACTTATTCTCAACAAAAAGGTAAAACTGATGAACAACTAGCTAATATTTTTATGAATGATTGTTTTTTCATAAGAGATTATTTTAAATTCAAGAATCATCTTCCAAGAAAAGAAGATTTCAAATCTAAAACAATTTCAGAAGGAAAGGCTGCGAATTTAGTTTATGAAGTTTGTAATTTTATTGAGAAATTCATGAGTGATAATGGTTTAAGAGATTTTGCTGATCAATTAATTGATACAATTAATTTATTTACTATAACTAATGAATTAATGCCAGTTTTTGAGCATATTTTGGTAGATGAGTATCAAGATGTAAACTCTACTCAAATTAAATTACTTGATTTATTAAATCCTAAGAACTTATTTTGTGTTGGAGACCCTCGTCAATCAATTTATGGATGGAGGGGTTCTGATATTAAGTATATTTTAAATTTTAAAGAAAAATTTCCAGATTGTGAGATTATTAATTTAAAGAAAAATTATAGGTCTACTAAAGCAATTGTTGATTTAATTAATAAGTGTATTTCTAAAATGAACTTGCCTGATTTAGAGTCTTGTCATGAAGGAAGTAAAGATATTAAGTTATTAAGATTTGAAAATGAAAGTTCTGAGTTTGAATTTGTTATTCAAATGATTTTACAATCTAAAATTAAAAGAAATGAAATTTTTGTATTAGCTAGAACTAATAGACAATTAAAAGAATTATCAGATAAGTTTAAACAACGTGATATAAAACATGTTGTAAGAAGTGATGAGATTAAGAAGACTGTTGAAGCCAGAGAGAATGATATTACTCTTGCAACAGTACATGCAATTAAGGGATTAGAGGCAGAAATGGTTTTTTTAATTGGAGCTAACAATGCTAATTTTCCATGTAAGGGTTCTGAACATCCAGTTGTTGAGATGGTTAAGGTTGAAGAATATAATAAGTTAGAAGAAGAAAGAAGATTATTTTATGTAGCTATGAGTAGGGCTAAAAGTCATTTGTTCATTAGCTATACAGGCAAGAAACCAACTAATTTTATGTCCTCAGATATGATTAATATGATTGAAGGAGGTAAGGAAAATTCTGGGTTTAAAGAACAAAGTTCTAGTAATGATGTAACATCTAAACTAAGAGAGTGGAGAAGATTAAAGAGTAAAGACATGGGAGTTCCTGCTTTTATGATAATTAATGACCTTACTATGATGGATTTAGTTAATAAGATGCCAACTACCAGATTAGAATTAAATTATATTAAAGGTTTAGGACCAACTAAGATTATGAGATGGGGAGATGAAATTTTAGATGTTTTACAAAGTTAAAGTTGTTTAGATTAATACACTCGAAAATTAAAAACTTTCGGGCATAATTTTTGATGTTCAAAAATAATATACAAAAATTTATATACTAAAAAAAATTATTTTAATAAAATGGATTTTACAAAAGACGAAATTACTTTTTTGAGAGAATTAGTTGAAAGAGAGATAGATAAATTTAGAAAAGAAGGCGCTACAATTATTGACGTATCTCCACAATTACTTGCTTTAGAAGAAAGATATGAAGATTTTATGGAAGATTTAATTGAAAAGTTAACAGAATAATTATTTTGATCTTTTTAATAAATCATTCCAGTCTCTATCAATTTTATTTTGAATTTCTTTTATTTGTTCTTTAGTTAAATTTGAAAATCTTTTTTGAATTTTTAAGAATTCTTCAACAGGTAATTTTTTTTCAGGAATGTTTAATTTGAATTTGCCATTTTCAATTTCATAAACTGGCCAGAAACAAGTATCTACAGCCTTTACACTTATGTTTCTTAATTCTCTCATATCGAATTTCCAAAAATCAATACAAGGAGAAATTACATTAATGAAAGCTGGTCCTTTTATTTCAAATGCTTTCTTAGCTTTTTCTTTTAAATCATTTAAGTCTGCAATAGATGCTTGAGCAATATAAGGAATGTTGTGTCCTTCAATTATTTTCATAATATCTTTTCTAAAAGTTACTTTTCCACCTGGTGTTGTAGATGTTTTAGAACCATATGGTGTTGAAGAACTTCTTTGTCCACCAGTATTCATATATGCTCCATTATCCATACATACATATACAAAATCATGTCCTCTTTCTAATGCTCCAGATAAAGCTTGAAGACCAATATCATAAGTCCCTCCATCTCCCGCAATAACTAACAATTTAATATCATCTTCTAATTTTCCTTTTCTCTTTAAAACATTATATGCTGCTTCAATTCCAGAAATTGTTGCTGCAGTATTTGCAAATGCAGAATGTATTACTGGAACACCCCAAGCAGAATTTGATTTTTTTGTAGAAGATACTTGTAAACATCCTGTTGCTAATGATACAATTACTTTATCACATACATCTAAAAAAGTTCTAGCTATAATTGGTTCAATACAACCTGTACAAGTGTTATCACATTTTGCATCGAAACTCATTTTAGTAACCTCGCAACATTATCATAATCTTTTTGTTCCATTTTTTTAAATACTTCTATTATGTCTTCTTTTTTGATTTCTCTTCCACCTAAACCAAATACATATGATTGTATACTTCCAATAAAACAATTTTTAACATCTTCATATAATGGAGCTTTTGAACCTAGTGAAATTGATCTATCTAAAACAGCTATTCCTTTTGCATTCTTCAATGCATCTTCTACTTCTTTAAATGGAAATGGTCTGTATAATCTAATTTTTAGACAACCTGCTTTAAATCCTTCTTTTCTTAATTCATCAACAACATCTTTAACTAATCCAGAAACTGAACTCATACAAACTATAATATAATCAGCATATCTTGTTTTATAATGAGAAACTGCTGGATAATATAGTTCAAATTTATTTTTGTAATTTTGTGAAATTTTAGAATATTGATCTAATGCATTTTTCATAGCTATTTGTTGTTCTTCTTTTTGTTCAAAGAAAGAATCAGGCATTGCAAATTCTCCAAAAGTCTTTGGTTTTTTGAAATCAAGTAAAGTTTCTTTTGGTTTGTATTCATTAATGAATTTTTTAATTCCCTCACCACTTGTTAATTCAACTGGTTCTAAAGTGTGAGTTGTGATAAAAGCATCCTGACAAATCATAACTGGAAGTCTTACTTGTTCTGCTAATCTTAATCCAATGAAAGTTAAATCATAAACTTCTTGAGCTTTTTCACAATAAATTTGAATCCATCCTTGGTCTCTTGCAGCCATTGAATCTGAATGGTCACAATGAATATTTAATGGAGCAGAAACAGCTCTGTTTCCAATAAACATTAAGATAGGTAATCTTAAACCAGAAGCAATACTTAATACTTCAAACATATACATTAAACCTTGAGATGCAGTTGCAGTAACAGTTCTTACACCCATTGCTGAAGCTCCAACACATGCAGATAAAGCAGAATGTTCAGATTCAACAGTAATTAATTCTCCAGTAACTTCTCCTTTTTCTAAAAATTGAGAATATTTTTCAGGAACTTTTGTTGTTGGTGTAATTGGATAAGCAGCAACTACTTCTGGGTCTATTACTTTTAATGCCTCAGCCGCAGCTTCCATTCCATTCATTGCTCTTTTAGTTACTTTCTTCATATTTATAACCTGCTTCAAAACATTTCAAGTTTAAGTTTAAAAATTCTGGTTTTGTTTTTTCTTTAATTGCTTTAACTAAAGATTCTTTTTTCAAAATTTTTGTTTTATTAATTAGTATTCCCAACATAAACATATTATTTTTATTAGAACCATTTTCTAAAGATATTTTATCAGCATCAACTGAAAAATATTTTTCATGTTTTTTCTTTGAGTTTAAAATTAACACTCCACCTTTTTTTAATTCAGAATCTATTCTTTCTATTCTTTCAGATAATACTAAGATACAATCTGCCATTTTAATTGGAGATCTATCTCTTATTAAAGAATCATCCATTTTAAAAAAAGCACTAATAGGAGTTCCTGTTCTTTCTGGGCCAAATTCGGGATACGCTAAAAAATACTTATCTTCATAATTTGCAGCAACCGCCAAGATTTCAATTGCTGTTTTAGCTCCTTGACCACCTAATCCTTTGACAATAAGCTTAAACATTAGTTAAAATGATATTTAAGTCTATTTAAATCTTTTGGGTTTTTACTGTGAAGTCCTTAAAGATGGTAAAAAACTTAGTCCAGGAACGTCTTTATTTAATAATTTGTATGCCTTATTTAATTTTTTAACAGAGTATTTAATTAATTTATCTGATGTACTCATCACATAATTTTCATAACCTAATATGTCTAAATAAACTCTTAATTTATCATCCAATCTTTTTGATTGATTTTCATCAAGATTCACTTTTGTAATTTTAATATAATTTGGATCATTACAAAAAGGAAGTATTGAAACTTCTTCACAAACCATTTCATCCAATTTTTTTCCACTAGATTTAATTCTAATTGTAGGTTTAGAAGTATTTGGTTCAAGATATGGTTTTACAAATAAGAGTACTTTATTATTAGATGAGAAATAATCTAATTCTAAATATCCTTCTTTAATATTAAAGCCATCATCTACTTTAGACATTACTGCTTTTTTTGAATTTAAAGTTGGTAATCTATTTAATCTTCTTAGAACTTCTTGTCCTTCCACAATATCACATCCAAATTAAAACTGAAATCTACCATTTAAAAAGTTTTGGATTTTGATTTTTTAAAATTTTAAAAGAATTTTCCAAGGCCAGTTTGTTTTCCTTTGCCTAATAATTGATCTTTGTTATAACCACACAATTCTAAAATTCTTTCAACAGCAGGAACTACTTGATGTTCAATATAATAATCAGCATCATACTCCCCCTGTTTTAATTCTTCAGGTAGTACTGCTTTATCTCTTATTATTCCAGGACCTTCTTTTATTATGTATTCTACTCTTGATCCAGGACCAATATGGATTCCTTGCTTCATCATTTTTTTAGCCACTACTACATGCGGACCAATAGAATCATAATCTTTAATTGCTTTTGAGATTCTAGTTATGATTAATAATTTTTCATTTTCTATTTTTTTATCTTTTAAATCTTGAATTGTTTTTTTAACATAATCAAATGCTTTTTTCTGTTCTTTTTTATGTAGTATTAAATCTAATACTTTTTCTTGAACTTCTTTTGCGATTGGTGAAGTATTTCCTCTTACTGATTCAAAACCAGTTATTTTTAGAGTTCCATCTTCCCTACATAAAGCATATCTTTTCTTTGCTCCACCTTTTCCTTCTTTCATTGAAACAAATAATCCTTTTGGATAATGTTCTTCATATTCTAATTCCATCATTTCAGGAAGTTTTTTATTTATTTTATCTACGAAATCATGGGCATCCTTCTGAGTTTTTCCTTTTAATATTAAGAAGATAGAATCAGTATCAGAATAAATTACTTTAAATCCAGCTTTCTCTGCTTTCTTAATTACGTCTTGAATATAATATCTACTGAATGAAGTTGTTGTTTCTCCACATTCTAAACAATACCATCTTGATCCATAAAATATTGAATAACCATAGAATGAGTTTGCTAATATTTTTAATGCACCAACTCTTGCTTTTAATAATAAATTTTTAGGATCTTTTTTTAATTTGTTTTTACATTCAATTCTTAAATTAATTATTTCTCTTAAAATTCCAGATACAAATCCTGGATTTTTTGAGAACCACATATTTTTATCTTCAGGATTAACATTTACATCACTTCTTGGTTCTCTTTGAAAAGCACTTAATGATAAATTATGAGAAGTTATAATAGAAGGATATAGACTTCTGAAATCAAATACAATTATGTCATCATAAATTCCAGCTTCTGGTTCAAATACAAAAGCTCCTTTAATTCTAGTTGACATTCTTTTTTCTAATTCATTATGTTTTGGTTTTCTTAAAATGATTTCATTTTGCTCTCTTGTTTTTCTGATAATGTGCCATTCTACAAATTGAGAAAAGCCCATTCTATTTACATCTCCCGGAACTAATCCAGTAATGTTTACCATTTCTAATAAGTTTGTATAAATTTTAAAGAATAAATCATAAGTTAATTTTGTATCTTGAAGATTATACTTCACAAATTCATTTAATTTCTTAACATTATCATTATCCCATGCTTTTGGAAGATCATTAATGTCAATTTCTACCTTTTTTTCTCCCAATAATTCATTTGCCACTTCATCTAATTTGTAACTGTTTGTTTTCAAACTAGTTGCCATAGTTCTTCTAATGAATTTCAAAATGTCAATATGACTTACTCCGTAAATAGAAGCTTGTTCATATTTTGTATCAATTTCACCATTATTATAACCAATTTCTAAATTTACTTTGTTTATTTTTGCTCTTTCTTTTATGTAAGGAAAGTCAAAACCATCAGAATAATATCCAATTATAAAGTCAGGATTTTCTTCTTTAACTATTTTTGAGAATTCTTTTAACATCTCTGCTTCGTTATCAAATACAATTGCAGTTTTGTTATTTATTTTTCTCCAAGTTAGAACTTTTTTAGTTGTTTCTGAATAAACAGCTATCATTAAGATAGGATGTTTTTGAGAATTAAATGCATCTTGATGATCAAAATAAGTTTCAATGTCAATTGCCATAACACTTGGTTTTTCTAGTAGTTCAGTTGTTGGTTTGAAATTTAATAATTTGTATTTTTTGATTCTATAGAAAGATTCTATTTCTTCTAGTTCTACTTTTATTTTATTTAATGGTATTATGGCTTTATCTACTAAATAAATTCTAGTATATGGAATATCAAATTCATAAGTTTCTACAACAGAATGCTTTATTTCGTTTCTAATTTTTAAAATGTCACTTTGTTTATAACAGATTATTTTTATTAACTCTTTTTCAATACCTAAAACTTTTCTTTTTACTTTTTCTACATCTAAGATTTTAATTACTTCATTATTATCTTTAACTTCTAATTCTTTTATTTTATCAATTAATTTTTCATTATCGATTTCTGCAAAAAAGTAAGGATTGTATTCATCTAAAATGCATATTTTTTCACCATTTTTTAATCTACCAAACATCTCAATGTGAGATTTTCCATCAATTTCTACTTGTTTTACATCTAATAGGTAAAAATCTGCTTTCATGTTGTTTAAAATACATTTCAAGTATAAAAAGATTTGTAAGTTTGACTAGGTCATGATAATATTTATAATTAAAATTACTTTTTTTATTTTAATGCTAGAACATTTGGTTGAAAAGAAGAATGAAATTGGCAATTATATTAGAGCTTCAGAAGTAGCTAATACCTTATCCATCATATACTCGAGTTTGGGATTCTTATCACTTTACTTTATTGGAAGGAATTATATGAATGATCATATGGAGTTTTCTAAAAACCTTAGTCCTTATGTTTGCTTTTCAACTTGTACATTTTATGTTGGTTTCTTACAAAGTTTTACTTTAAGTCAATTTAAGAAATATAATATTACTAAGAAAATGATTGAAGAAGGTAAGTTTAATATTGATTCTTTTGATAAAAACAATTTAGACCATTATCAATATTTGGCTATACTTGATTCTGGTTATGGGGATATGTTTGATTGATTAACACAATTTCTTCTTAAATCCAGTTATTGCCATTAGTAAAAAACCAGCA
>JAHWHN010000213.1 GCA_019323235.1 Candidatus Woesearchaeota archaeon
AAATGCAGATGGAGGTGTAGTCAAATGCACTAAAGAATGTTGGAACGATGTAAGTAAAATACTTAGACATAGAGATGGTATAAAGAAACTAAATTATTGTCTTCTTGAATCAGAGGAATTAGGAACTGATTTGATGGATTGTGTTAAAAGAGAATTGAACATTGTTTAAGATTACGGGGTCACAGAGAAACTATTAGTTTGTGTGGCTCAATTTAATAAAATAAATGAAGTTATATTATAACAAGTTTAAAATTCAAAAGAAATTTAAATTTTTGCAAATGGATATATACGAATTAGGGAAATCGATTAGAGACGATTTCAAAAAATTGTCTAAGTTAACAGAAGATGTCATTCGTAAAAAAGAAAAAGACATTGAATTGAAAGAATTAAAATTCAATCACGATGACAAATACTATATAAATATGATATATAACGAGTTAACTTTTCCAGAAAATTTCGATGTAGAATTTGATGTAGTAAGAAAAGAAATTGTAGGAAATAAAAGATACAATGAACTTAATGATATATGGAATTGGTATAAAAGTAAAATATCTAGTTTAAAATCTAGATTGCCACCAGGTATATCTATTAGAATATTAGTTAAAGAAAAAACCACACAGAAATATATTGGATTGGTTTCATTATCAGCTATATCAAGTAATCTAAAAGATAGAGATACATATATTGGATGGAAAACGGATAACAAGTTTAAAACGTTATCTGAAAACAATAATTTAAAAAGAATTGATCATGTTATTGATATAAGCACTTGTGTACCTGTGCAACCTTTTGGATGGAATTTTAATGGAGGAAAATTATTAGCAATGTTATGTTTTTCAGAAGAAATTCAGAACATATTTGAAAAACTTTATAAACATCGTATAGCAGCATTTCAAACTATGGGTGTAAATGGGAAAAGCTCTATGTATGATAGATGCAATTTAGAAAAAGGTGGTAAATCTTTTATAAAGTATATAGGTCTTTCTAAAGGTTCTGGTGTTACAAATTTGATACCAGATACATTGTATCAAAAATGTATCAATTATCTTAAATTATTGGATGACGATGTTCTAAATGGAACAAGCATGTATAAATCAAAATTAATGAAATTAAGAACATGTATGAGACATCTAAATATAGATACGTCTTTCTTAGAAACTAATGCTAGAAAAGGAATATATTTCGGATTTACATCAGATAATTCTAAATCGTTTTTGAATGGACAAATGGACAAATTAGACAAATTTAAAAGCATTAGTTCATCAGAAATATGCAATAAATGGTTAAATAGATGGGCTTTACAAAGATTTAATTCAAGAATTAAATTTAAAACTTTAAAATATAATGATGAAACATTAGTATCTAAGGAAAAACAAGAACAAACAAAAAAGAAAACTCAACAACAACGAGAAAGACGTAAGAGAGTAAGAGAAAACGGTGACCAAGAGTCATTGAAGTTAAAAAGAAGAAAAAATAACAATAGAACACATATTAGAAAATTTTTAAATAAACAAGACGGAATATCTATGGAAAAAGCTGAAGATATTATAAATACTATATCCGAAAGTGACTTAGAATCAAAAACATGTTCTAAAATAATAGAAGAATTAGAGAAATTATACAAATTTAAAAAGTATCCAGATAAAATATATAAAGGTTATCATTTAAAAGATGGATGGGGTACAATATATGTTATAAGAAATACGATTAATGATAAGAAATACATTGGACAAGTATCACATTTTAGAAGCAAAAAACACGATGGGTCTGGTTTTCCGAAGAGAATGCATGAACATGAAACTTCTTTAAACAAAACAGTTGCATCAAGTCCTGTTTTAGCAAAAGCTATATTAAAATATGGATGGGATAAATTTGATAAATATCCTTTACTAGAGTGCAAAGTTGAATATATGGATCACTTTGAAAAGAAATTCATAAAAGAATATGAGACTCATGTATCAACAAAAAAAGGATACAATTTGACATGGGGAGGGCAGGATCAAAGAGGATATAACTGGAGAACAGGACCTCAACATCATGCATGGGGTAAAGAATTAAGTGAATCTCACAAGAAAAATATAAGTGAAGCCAATATTGTATCTAAGAGAACTATTTCTGATAAAATAGTCAACCAAATATTGTTACTAAAGCATTCAAACTATACTGAGAATGAAGTGATAAATATAATCGGAAGAAGACATGATGTAAACGTTTCAAGATCTTTAATTGAAAATATATGGTGTGGAAAAATTAAACCATTAGATGACACAAAAATGCTTAAAAATCATAAAGAATTAGTAGAAAAGAAGAGAGTTATAGCATCTAATAGCTCTTTGAGATTAGAAGATTCTAAAATAGAAGAGATTTATGAACTTAAATTTGAAAATATAACATCAGAAGAAGCAATTGAAAAATATAATAATAATCATGAAAACGAAAAAACAACAAAAACTGTAGTATATAAAATATGGTCTCTTCAGCTAAAACCAAGGTTTCCATCTAGAAGATATACAGAATTAA
>JAHWHN010000214.1 GCA_019323235.1 Candidatus Woesearchaeota archaeon
AAAGAGGATGCCATTCCTAAAAATTGTAATAATTGTGATTGGGGAAAATATAACAAATGTGGTTGCTCTAATAATGAGAAGTTAGATGAAAGCAAATAATGAATGACAAAATTCTAGTTGTAAATAGACATCATTCTAATTCTAATAAATATGATGAAAATCATATTCTTATATACATTGGTAGAGGAACTATTTTTGGAAATAAATTTATAATAGGAAAAGATGGTGATAGAGAAGAAGTTGTAGAAAAATATAAACAAGATTTAAGAAACGCATGGAAAAACAATGAAAAAATCAAATTTGAAATTTTAAAATTAGTTAAGTATGTGAAAGACGGTTATATCTTAGTTTTTATATGTTCTTGTAAACCAAAACTATGTCATGGCGATGTGTTAAAATATGTTATTGAAACTTTAATAAGCAAAGGGTATTAAAATGTTACATACATTATTTTTAAAGAAAGTAGTGGAAATGCTGGATATGGGTTTATGTCCGTTAAATTTGATAAAAATTGAAATGTTGAAATTTGCAATTAAATAAAAAGATTTTAATAGAGGTTGTTATGGATAAAAAATGTGAACATAAAAATTGTACAAGAAAAGCAGTGACTAGTAATTCGCAATACTTTGAAGGTATTTGGTATTGTACTTTTCATGCTAATAGATATATAAAAGAAGGTAGAATAAAAAGAAAATATGAAGAAAGAAAAGAGTGTATTAAAAAGGAGAATTAATTATGAATGACAATGAATCGAAGTTGTTAATTTTAATTGAAGAATTTAAGAATGAAAGGTTACATGTATTAAGTGCAATAAATGAATGTAAAAATGATTTTGAAAGAGATTTTAAAATTCGTCATTATGAATTTGGTAAATTTAATCCAAAAATGGATGTGATAGAAAAATATGAAAGGATCGTCCCTATATTTGATGATATAACATCAAGGAATCCAGAATATACTAAAATTTTTTATGATAGATTATTCAATGATGAATTTTTTGATTATTGTTTAGATGTTGTGAATGAAAGTGTTCATTTTAGTAAATCAAAAGAAAAATTATCTCTGTATTTAAAAGATTCTGAAGAAACTGAAATTTCAAAAAAATTTATTTATGAAGAAAAAACAAATAAAATAAATAATACATACGAAATACTTGTAAATTTCTTTTATAATAAAAAAAGAACAATAGAAAATAAATCAGAAGAAAAGAAACCAGAGTATAAATTTGGAACAAATTTTATATTTGGAAAATAATTATGGGTAAACAAATAAAATCAGCAACGGGTTTAGAATTTGTACGTGGTGGGAAACAACCCTTAGCATATGATATTCGGATTATTAATGGCGCAACCGATCAAAATCAAATCATTCCTTTTAAATATGATGGCACACCTGAATCGCCTTGGCAACGTTATCTTAATTCACTTCATAACACTTGGCACCCTGTTGAAATTTCAATGGCGCAGGATATTGAATTGTTTAAAAGTGGCGGTTTAACAGAATCCGAAGAACGCTTATTTCGTTGGAATTTGAGCTATCTTGTCAGTGCGGATAGTCTAGTCGCTAATAATTTCATTCTGGGAGTCTATTCTCACATAACGTCACCTGAATCACGCCAATATTATATGCGTCAGATATTTGAGGAAGCACTACATTGCTATGTAGAAGGAACTGAAGTTTTAACAACAGAAGGATGGATTAAGTTTGAGGATTTAACAGGCGATCCAAATGTCGATCCTAAAGTTGCTCAATATCACGAAAATGGGGACATTACTTTTGTTAAATATGGTGAGTATGTTTGTGATCCTTATGAAGGTGATGTTTATGAGTTTAAAAATAAAAGAGGAACTTTTAATAAAGTTGTGACACCAGAACATCGATGTGTGTCTATAACTTTGAATAATAATAAATTAAATATTGTTAAAGCAGAAGATTTGAAAACAAATGGAAGAAATTTTAAATCATCAGGATTGCTTGTAAATAAATTCAAAACAAAAAAATTTTGCGATATTGATAGGTTGTTTGTTGCATTTCAAGCGGATGGTTCTCTTTTTCATAAATTAAATAAAAATACTGGAGATATTTCTGGAGAAATTGGAATACAATTCTTTTTAAAAAAAGAAAGAAAAATAGAAAGATTATTAAAAATTGTTGAAAATATTGGACTTAGATATACAATTAAAAATTGTGGAGTGAGAAATGGATATAAATACATATATATATGGGTTGATAGAAAGTATTCAAAATTTTTAACAAAAGATTTTTCTTGGGTTATTTTAGATGATATTAATGGTAAGTGGATAGATTTATTTATTGAAGAACTATCATATTGGGATGGTTGTAGACGTAATACTGGTTCTATTTGTTACACTAATACCAATAAGAAAGCCATAGAAAAAGTGCAAATACTTACCCATATTTCAGGGAAACGTGCAGGATTTTATTCAAAGGAATCAAAAGGCAATCATCGTAAATCTTATCAATTGCACATTCATAATCACTCTTATGTTAGTGGTAAAACAATAACAAAAACAAAACAATCCTATAAAGGAAATGTGTATTGCGTATCCGTACCGACTGGTATGTTGATGGTAAGATATAAAGGTGCGATTATGATTTCAGGTAATACACATTCTTATCAACATATTGTCGAATCATTAGGATTAGATGATGAAGCCAATGCAATGTTTAATAGTTATAGGGAAATCGACAGTATTGCAGATAAAGCAGAATGGAATCTGAATTTTACCAATGCTTTAGCCAATAAAGAAGTGATTGCAGGAACAGAACAAGCTAATAGATTGTTAATTGATGACTTGATAGCTTATATTGTTTTTGAAAGTTTATTCTTTTGGTGTGCATTTTCAC
>JAHWHN010000215.1 GCA_019323235.1 Candidatus Woesearchaeota archaeon
GATTATATTGCAGGCATGACTGATTATCAGGCTTTGAATGAATATGAACGATTATTCAATTTATCCCATTTGCCTTAAAATAAATTTATGAAAATATATTTAGAAAAGGCAATTTTTGTTAATCGCGCTCCTTTTGATAAATTGGAGCTAAATTTCAATGAGAATGAAATTGCTGTACTTTCTGCTGTCAATGGGAAAGGCAAAACAACGATACTTTCTTATATAGTTGATGCTTTTTATGAAATGGTAAGACTTAATTTCCCTCATGAATTTGAGGGTAAAGAAAACAAACTTTATAGAATTTCATCAATTATTTTTAATTTAAAACAAAATCAACCATCATTTGTTTATTTAAGGTTCAGAACTACAAAAGGAAATATTGACTACGTCGATGTGAGATCAGAAAATGTTGATAATAACCTTCATGATCAGTATGATAGAGTTATAACTATTGATGAAAAAATAGAATTTAAAAAACTTGAAAAAGATATAGAATTACAAAAATATTCAAAAAAAGTATCTTTAAGTTTCAATAAAGCTGAAATGAAAGAGCTTTTTCTAAGTAACGTTTTAACTTATTTTCCATCTTATAGATATGAACAACCCAGTTATCTAAACGAACCTTATAAATTTACTCTAGAATTTAAAAAAACATTTAACTTTTTAGGATATTTACCGAATCCAATTGAAGTAGTGACAGGATTTCAACAACTCGCAAACTGGATAATGGATATTGTGCTTGATTTAAGAGCATTCTATGATCCTACGATATTACGGCGTCTAGGAACCAAAGGGTTTAAATCAAAAGAATTATTTGATAAACACACTCAACTATTTAACAATTTAAATAATATCATTACATTAACTCTCATATCAAAAAAATATAGCGCGCTAGGATTCGGAATCGGTCATCGTGGTTTAGGATATAGTCGTGTTCAAGTAATGGATTCTAAAAACGAAACAATTTATCCTTCTATTTTTAGTATGTCATCTGGTGAATCAGCAATACTGTGTATCTTTGGAGAGTTATTAAGACAGGCAGATAACAATAAAAATGATATTCAATTATCTGAAATTACTGGAATTGTTCTCATCGATGAAGTTGATAAACACCTTCATATCAAACTACAAAAAGAAGTTTTACCAAAACTCTTTGATCTTTTTCCCAATGTTCAATTTATAGTCAGTTCTCATTCTCCATTTCTCAGTATGGGACTTGCTGAAAATTCAAGGGCAAGAATAAAAAGTCTTGATACAGGTTTAGATATACAACCAACAAGCGATCATCAATATGAAGAAGTTTACAACATGATGATTGGAGAAAATGAAAGATTTAAACAATTGTATGATTCATTAAAAGAGAGATCGGTCGAAAAAGGAACAAAGCCATTAATTATTACAGAAGGTAAAACCGATATTCAACATATTAAAAAAGCTAAAGAAAAATTAAATATTGATCTAGAACTTGATTATTTCGAGATTCCTAAAACTGAAAAAAGTTGGGGTTCTTCGAAATTAAAAACACTATTAGAAAATATATGTAAAATTTCTAATGGAAGAAAAGTGATTGGAATTTTTGACAGAGATGAACCAGAGATTCTGAAAGATATTGAGAAAAATAAACAAGCTTTTAAAAATTATGGTAATAATGTTTACGCTTTTTGTTTACCGAAAGTAAATGTTGAAATGTACGGTGAACAAATATCCATTGAACACTATTATCCTGAAAGTATTCTAAAAAAAGAAAATAAAGATGGAAGGAGACTATTTTTAGGTTCTGAGTTTTATAAAAGTGGAAATAGTAAAGACGGAAAATATCAAACAAAAATAAGCCAGATAGAAAACAAAGTAAAAATAAATGGAATTATTGACGATAAAGTTCATAAAAGAGAAGATCTAGAACAAAAAAATTCTATAGCTTTATCAAAGGCAGATTTTGCAAATCTTATTGAAAACGATGAAGAATTTATTGGCGATTTTGATTTCAATAATTTCAAACCTGTCTTTAATAAAATTGAAGAAATATTGAACAATTAATTAATATTTGACGTTAAAAATATTGTTTTATTCACAATTTATTTTACCTTTACCTGCATCGCATTATCATAAATTCTTGCAAAACCAATTCTGCCTAAAGTTTTGAAAAAAGCAAGAAATTATGTCATAATCACATAAAACTAAAGAATTACCATTCTATATTGAAATTAAGCTATTAATTTCAATGTATTTCAATAATATAAAATTTCAATGCTTGAATTTACGAAGGCTTCGTGAATTTTTGGCTTTTTTGTTTTTACATTAAAGAATTTATTTCAAATGACTATAGAAAAACCTTGGGGTGGCCGTTTCACTGCACCCACCGACGCTTTTGTTGAAGCCTTCACCGCTTCTGTGACTTTTGATAAAACATTGTATTTATACGATATTATGGGTTCCATTGCTCATGTCCGTATGTTAGCACGTGTTGGCATTTTAACGAAGACA
>JAHWHN010000216.1 GCA_019323235.1 Candidatus Woesearchaeota archaeon
ATAAATTTAACGGTAGGTCAACCTAATTTTCCAATTCCAAATTTAATTAAAAAGGCTGCAATTAAAGCAATAAATAATAATTTAAATTCTTATGTTCAAACAACTGGTATTAAAGAGTTAAAAGATGCAGTTTCAAATAAATTATTGAAAAAAAACAAAATCAAGGCAAAACCTGAAGATATAATAATCACTAGTGCAGTGTCAGGAGGATTGTCAATAGCACTTGATGCACTTATAGATCCAAATGATGAAGTAATTATTTTTGATCCTTTTTTTGTAGCTTATTTACAAGTAATACGTTTAAAGAATGGAAAACCTATTGTTGTAAAAACAAATCCTGATTATACAATTAATTATGAAGACTTAAACTCTAAAATTTCAAAAAAAACAAAAGCAATTATTATTAACTCCCCCAATAATCCGACTGGAAAAGTATACTCTGAAAAGGAGTTAAGAAAATTAGCTCAAATAGCAAAGAAAAACAAAATAACAATAATCTCTGATGAGATTTACGAAGATTTTGTTTATGATTCAGAACATTTTAGTGTTGGTTCAATTTACAATAACACAATTAGTTTATTTGGATTTTCAAAAAGTCATTCTATGACAGGTTGGAGAGTTGGTTATATGACTGGTCCTAAAGAAATAATTCAAGAATGTGTGAAATCTCAACAATTCAATTTTGTATGTTCACCAACTCCTTTCCAATATGCTGCGGTTGAGGCATTAAAAATAGATATGTCAAAATATATTAAAGATTTTAAGAAAAAAAGAGATTTTGTATACAGTGAATTAAAAGATTATTATGAAATTATAAAGCCAGAAGGGGCTTTTTACATGTTCATAAAATCTCCATACAATACAGATGAATTTATACAAGATTGTATCAAAAATAAACTATTAGTTGTTCCAGGAAAAACATTCTCTAAGAAAAATACACATTTCAGAATTTCTTTTTCAAATGAAATGGATGTTTTGAAAAGGGGTGTTGAAGTACTAAAAGAATTATCAAATAAAAATTAACTATTCATCGGAATATTTGATTGTGCTTGGATCAAATTTCAATTCAATCTCTAATTTTTTCATTTTTCTAATCAAAGTTTCATATCTAATACCAACTTTATTAGACGTTTCAGATAAATCATATCCTAATTTATCTAGCCAATGTAACAGATATTTCTTTTCAAAAATTTGTTCTGCATCTTTTAAAGTAATATCTTCATTAGGAATTGAATTTGTAATTTCTGTAGATATATCGTGAGTTGCCTTATATAATTTCTCTAATTTTTCATCTTTTATCAAACTTTTATAATTATCTAAAACATCTTCAATTATATTCTCAACTTCTTGTTGTTTAAGAAAATATGGTTTAAACATATATTCTCTTATTTTTTTAGCCGTACTCTTATTAACTAATCTATGAATACTTCTTCTATCAACATCAATTACTTTAGCAACTTCAGAAATATTTCCATGATGAAAAAACAATTGCTTCTCAATAAATTTTTCTTTAAACTTTTTTTTAGATTCTTTAAATTCAAGTGAATAATCAATTTCAATACCTAACAAAGGAGAATTTAATATTTTATCAGATATATCATTCTTAATTTCTGAAATTCTAACTCCCAAATATTTTTTCATAGCTTCATCTATGACAGGTTCAACTTTTTTCTCCAAAACCTCTTCTAATTTCTTATTCATGTGAAAAATAAAGTATTTCTACTATATAAAACATTCTTTTACACAAAATCATTTTATTTCCCTTTGCTCTGAGCAAAATTAATTTAATTAAATAACATCATCACTATTAAATAGTAAGATAACTTAATAAAGCATATAACTATAATTTAAGCAATGGAATTTGATTTAAAGAAAAGAAGTTTTGTAAAAGAGGTAGACCCAAGAAATGAATCTTTTTCACTTGCCAGAAAATTCACAATAGATATTCATAAAGAGTTTGGAGATTTTATCAAAGTAGTTGCAGTATTTGGTTCAAGTGTCAGAAAACCAAATGCTAAAGATATTGACATTTTAGTTTTAATTGATGATATCTCAATTGAACTAAGTGCAGAAATTGCAGAGGCTTATAGAATAATTGTAGAAAAAACAGTTGCCAAAGTCTCACCAAAATTACACATTACCACAATCAAATTATCAACTTTTTGGGAATATGCAAGAGTTGGAGACCCAATTGGTATGAATATTTTAAGAGATGGTGTTCCTTTATTAGATCAAAATATTTTTACACCATTAAAACATTTATTACTTCAAGGAAAAATAAGACCAACAAAAGAATCAATTTGGAATTATTTCTCAAAAGTTCCTATCGCATTACAAAGTTCCAGATCTCACATATTAAAAGGAGCTGTTGATTTATACTGGGCAGCAATTGATTCAGCCCATTCTGCATTAATGGCACATGGTGAAACTCCACCATCTCCAGAACATGTTCCTGCTTTATTGAGAAAAATTTTTTTACCTAAAAAATATGTTACTAATGATGACATTAATTTAGTATCTGAATTATATAATCAAATGAAGAATATTGAGCATGGAATTATAAAACAAATTAGTGGTAAGACTTTAGATGATTATTATAAAAAAACAGTTATTTTCACAGCAAAAATGAAAAAATTGGTTGTTAACAAATATTCTTAGTTAATTAAATTATTAAAATTATACTCTAAAATACTAAACATTTAAATATTTGAAATTCATAAATGAGTAATATGGGATTTATAACTTATCTTTTACAAAAGATGCAAAATGAAACGTTTAGAATAGTTTTCTTATTAATCCTATTAGTGATTGTTTCAAAAGTATTTATGTGGATTATAAAACATGTTGTTCTTAGACTAACTGCAAAAACAAAATCTACTTTGGATGATCAATTAGTCGAGAGTATAGATTCACCACTTTACTTTTTAATTATTACTGTTGGATTAAGGTCTATACTTAAAACAACAACTTATTTACCAAATCATATTGATTTATTAATTAAAGTTATTGATTCATTTTCAATAGTATTTGCAATTTATGTTACAGTTAAAGTATTTGATATAATTGTATTTTCAATTATCAATGAATTGTTCACAAAATATAGAACAACTGCTGACAAATCAATACTAAATTTATTTCATAGATTTTTCTTTGTCTTATTTTGGTTTATTGGTATTATGATAATTTTATCAAAATGGGGAATTGAAATTGGCCCATTATTAGCATCATTAGGAGTGGCAGGTATTGCAGTTGCATTTGCTTTGCAAACAACTTTAGGAAATATCTTTGGAGGAGTTTCTTTAGTATTAGATAGAAACATAAAAGTTGGAGATGTAGTAGATGTTTCTGGAGATGGTACTAAAGTTGGAGAAATTTTAGATATTGGATTGAGATCAACAAAAATAAGAACTTATGATAATGAATTATTGATAATTCCTTCTGGAACATTAGCTTCATCAACATTCATCAATAGAGCAAAACCAAATTTATCATTGAGAATTGTAATTCCTTTTGGAGTTGCTTATGGATCAAATATAGAAAAAGTAAAGAAAGTAGTACATGATGCAATAACTAAAATTGAAGAATTAGATACTAGTCATGAAATTTCAGTAAGATTCTTAGAAATGGCAGATTCATCACTAAACTTTAAAGCTTATTTTTATATACCAGATTATTCATCTAAATTAATTGCATTAGATAAAGCAAATACTTTAATTTATAATGCTTTAAACAAACATAGAATCTCAATCCCATTCCCACAATTAGATGTTCATTTAAAGAGAAGATAATTCTTATAATTATTTTTAATCCAAATTGAAAATAATCTTATAAATAAATATGAGAAAATAATAAAAATAAATTTAAAAGTAAAAATTATAATTTAGAACTAACTTCTTTTTTCAAGCCTTCAAATTCTTTTTTAAGACTCTTAATAGCAGTTTTGATTGATTTTTTAGGATCATCCCCTTCAATTTTAAATCTAGGAACGCCTGTTTGTGGATGGTCTATTCTATAAGTAACTAAACTTACGTTTTTATCTTTAGCTAATTCTTCTTTAAGCAAATTACAAAATCCGTGAGTAACATTAGTTACTTCGAAAACCAATGATTTTTTCTTATCTTCAATATAATTAATTTCCATTTTAAACCTCGTTTGTATAAGTTAACTTAATTCATTTAAAAACTTTATTCTTTAATAATCCCATAACCAACTAATCTAAACCTATTTCCGATTCTTCTGGAAATTGTAACTCTGGACCCAAGGTCAGCACATAGTGGGATTTTTAGTTTACAAGTTGCTACTTTTTTCTTTAAATTAGTAACTACTCCAACTGTAGCAGTTGAATTTGAATTAAGCATTAAAATTTCATTCAT
>JAHWHN010000217.1 GCA_019323235.1 Candidatus Woesearchaeota archaeon
AAATGGCTTTAAATGATGTTAAAGATTTTGTTATAAGATATCCTGGTCATCCAAGATATGAACCAGATAGAATTATAGAAGATAATGATGTTGAAGTTATAGTACAAAAATTGGAAATGATACTTTTTACTAATAAAGGTGAAGTTCTTGGTGATAATGATATTGGTTGTAATTTAGAATATTATTTATGGCAAACAAGAATAACAACAGGAAACTTAAAATCTAAGGTAGAAGAACAAATTGATAAATATATTCCTGAATTATATCAAATGGGATTTACTTTCGATCTCAGATTATATGAAGGAACACTTAGAGATATATTATATCTTGATTTTGTAATCAAAGGATACAATATAGAATTTGTTTTTGAATAAAATTTTATAAAATGGCTGAAAAATTACAGGAATTCATATTAACTACTGAAATTGTCGAAGATATTAACGAAAAAGAAAATCTAGGCAAAATACTTAAAAGACACGAAAAACTGTGGTTTACAAATACTAGAGGTGTTAGAAAAGCAAATTTGGTTTTTGCAATGACAGAGGATGAGTTTGAAGAATATGTTAAATGTAAAATTAATATTCATTATTTTGCTGAAAAATATTGTCAAATTAAAAGAGAAGATGGCACAGTTGGTCCTATGAAACTCCGTGATTATCAAAAAGAAATAATAGATTTATATACTAAAAATTCTAGAAGCATTTTGATGGCATCTCGTCAAACAGGAAAAACAGTTTCAGCTGCAATAGTAATGCTACATTTTGTTTTATTTAATGATGATAAAGGTGTTATGATTGTTGCAAATAAAGGAAAGACTGTTAAAGAAATTATAAGAAAAATAAAAGACATTTATAAATTATTACCATTCTTTTTAAAAAAAGGTGTAGTAAACTGGAATGAAACTCAAATAGCATTTGAGAATAATTCTAGAATACAGACAGAGAACAGAACAAGAGAGCCTTCTCTTGGTTTTACTATTGATCTTTTATATCTTGATGAGTTTGCACACATACCAGATAATTTTATTCGAGATTATTATGGAGCTATTGTTCCAGTAGTGTCATCAGTTGAAAATTCTAGAATAATTATTACATCAACACCAGACGGATTTAATATGTTTTGGGAATTATTAACAGCAGCAGAACTTCCAGAAGATGATCCTAGAAAAAATCCATATAAAGCAATGCGTGTATATTGGACACAAGTTCCAGGTAGAGAAGATACAAAGATAAAAATAGTTGATGCTAAATTGAAGAAATTTGGATTTATTAAATCACAAGTTTTAAGAGAAATAAGAGAAAAATACAATATAGACCTTTATAAGAAAAGAGAAAATGGTGAAGTTATAGATTGTGTTAAATATAATGTTGATGACGAAAAAACCTATATTGATTCAATAAGAAAAATAAGAATAAATGGTATTCCTTTGCCAGAATTGGCAGTAGTGACTAATTGGCAAGAAGATGAAACAAAACTTATTGGATCCCCAGAAAAATTTGACCAAGAATATGGATTACACTTTATTACTGGTGATAAAATTCTTTTCAATAAAGAAACAATCGATTTATTAAAGAAAAATCAGATACCATTTGATTATGTAGATTTACCACAATTTGAAAAATTAAGAATACCATATGATTCATTAAAATTTGTTAGAGATATAAATTTATTTAATCCTCTTAAATCAAAAGATTATTATATTTTATTTTCATTAGATTTAGCAGAAGGATTAGCTAAGGATTATTCAGTTATTAATATATTTAGATTAATGTTGAGAGATAAAGAAGAAATTGAAAGATATAGATATGATAGTTTATATGATCTATTTAAAATTGAACAGATAGGTTTATATAGAAATAATGTATATTCTATAAGAGAGATTGCACATATATTCTATTTGTTGGCATTTGAAGTATTTGATCCAGAAAAAGTTAAGGTGGTATTAGAAATGAATACATATGGCGGTGAATTTTTATCTCATTTACCAAATGTGTTTGAAGGTAATAATTATTATTTTAATGCTGTATTTTTGAGATATAAACATAATAGAGAAGATATAGTAGGAAAAATAGGATTAAAATTAAATAAAGATAAACATCTTATAATAGATAAAGAATTTCAACAAGCTATAAGAAATAGAAAGATGATTTTACATAGTGATGTTAATATAAGCGAAATAACAACATTTAGTAAACATGAAACAGCCTCTGGTAATGTTACTTATAAAGCTGAAAGTGGACATGATGATGTTGTTATGAGCACAATTACATTGTCTACTTGCTTTGATAATGTGGGTTATAAAAATTTAGTAGATTTAATGGTTAATAATGATTTACAAGGTGATGTTTTGAGATATGTTGAAAA
>JAHWHN010000218.1 GCA_019323235.1 Candidatus Woesearchaeota archaeon
AGAGCATTGATTACTGGTGAGAATCTAGCTCAAGTTGCATCTCAAACTATTAATAATATGTTTTGTGTTAATGAATCAACAGACATGTTAGTTTTAAGACCATTAGTTGGATTAGATAAGAGTGATATTATTGAATTAGCAAAAGGATATGGTACTTTTGAGAAATCAATTGAACCTCATGATGATTGTTGTACTTTTTTTATGCCACAAAATCCAGAAACTAATGCCAAGTTAAATATACTAAAAAAGGAAGAAGAAAATATCGATGTAGATGTTTTGGTTGAAGAGTGTATCAAAAACATTCAAATTATTGAATAAAAATAGGAAGTATCTTAAATTTAAGATCCACGTATGAGGGTTAATGATATACTAGCGTCTGCACAAGATGTTTTAAATTCTTACTGCTGCGAAAATTGCAAGTCTTTATGTTGTCATAAGGGAAAAGTCCTAATAGATAGATCATTCCCTAAAGAAATTGTTCCTAAAGATAGAATTGTTGAGAGAAATGATGGTTATTGTGATTTAATTTTAAAAGGAGGATGTCCTTTATTAGATAAAAAATTGCTTTGTACTATTCATAAAGAACCATATAGACCTAAAGCCTGTCAAGAATACCCTTTCTTTGTAAAACCAAGTGTCGTATATATTGCAGAGGCTTGTCCTGCAGTAAAAGATGGGACTTTAAAAGAAATAATTTCTAAATTTGAAGAGTTGGGATTGAAGATAATTTTCATTTAAATAATCTTTATAAAATAAACTTCATTACTAATATAAATGAGTGATGATGTAAGATATATAAGACTAGATGAAAGAACTAACTTAGATGAAAGGGTTCAAGTTCCAATATTAAATGATGATATTATAACTGAAGCAGAATTATTAACACCTCAAGATTTTCAAATATTAACTTCTAGATTAAAAAAACAGGAAGACCCAAAAATACCAATTTATTTATTAGATATAGTTCCTTCCGATTTATATGAAGTTATAGCTAAATCATATAATATAGATGTTACTAAATTTAATTATAATAAACTTAAAAAGGCATTGTTTGATTGTAATCAAAACATACAGTATAATTTCTTTGGTGAAGAATATAGTTTATTCTAAATAAATGCTTATAAATTAACTTTCTTACTTTTTATTTATGTATTCAAAACCTAAAATTAAAGAAGAAATGGATAAATCTTCTTTATACAGAATAGAGTTTCCTAATCAAAAAAGAGAACATACTCACTTAAAGTGTTATTTTGATGGAAGTGATTTCTTATTTAAAAGACCAGATGCACAATTTTCAGAATTTGATTTTAATGGTAGACTAAGATCTTTTTGGATAAATGATAGTAGACATAGTTTATTTAAAGTTGAAGAAATTTATCCAACTGAAAGAACTATTGAGATTATTTATAGAGAAAATAATCAAGGCACAAGAATATTAGTTCCTGAAAATGAAAAAATTTCAGAAGCTTACCAAACTATTATTGATGAGTATGCTTTCTTTAATGATTTACAAAATAATGTTCTTAATCATGGTTGGTATTCTGTTAAGGAAGTTGCTGGTTTAGCTAGAGATAAAGAAGTGGAAATGCCAGATTTTTTAGAAGATGTTATTAATGAAATAGCTAATTTTGATACATATAAAAAAATATTTGGAATTGAGAAAAAAGTTAATTAATGTTTATTTCTTCCACGTAATTCTACTTCTTCTAATCTTTTTAGAACTTCTTTGAAATCTGGGTTTGTTTCTTTATATCCATTAATTGCTTCTTTGAAACAAGATTCCCATATTAAATGATGTTTACTTTCTAAAGCGTGTTTGAATAAGTGTAAATCAACTGCTTTATCTTCAACTTTATTAGAAAATTGACTTAAACCAAAATCAATGAATTTTACTTCATTATCTAAAATCATGTTTGAAGTTGTTAAATCCCCATGAACAATATCGTTGTTATGAAGGATTGCTATTTTTCTTCCAACTTCTCTACCTAAGTTTAAAGGATCTTTGAATAGAACATCTCTTAGTTTGTCACCATTTATGAAATCCATTCTTAATGTCATTAATTGATCATTAACATCATGAACTTTTGGAGATGCAAAATTTAATTCTTCTAATTTTTTAAGAATTTTTTCTTCTCTTCTTGTTCTAAATTTTCTTAAAGAATTATCTAGCTCATCTAATCTGTAATCTTTTTTAATTCTTTCTTTGATTACAAAATCGCCTTCTCTTTTTATTATTGCTTCAGCACCTGATGCTAGTATTTCGGAATTCATAGTAATATAAAATAAGAAAAAGAGAATAAATATAAAAATTTATTCTTCGTCTTCATCAGATTCTTCTTCAGAATCTTCAATATCTTCAGTAACTTCTTCTTCAACAATAATGTCTTCAGAATCGTCTTCTCCAAGAGCTTTTACAAAGAATTTCTTAATTATAACCATTTTAACTGGGTATACTTTTGATAATTCTTTTTTAAGGTCTTTTTGAATTTTTTGAGCAATTACATCATTTAAAGCTTGTGAAGTTGATTTTTTACTAAAGTATTCTTTAACGAAAGCATCAAATACTTTTCTAAGTTGAGTTCTTAAAGCAGCTGAAGCATTTCCTTTAGTAATGATTATTGGTTTTAAAATCATTTCAACTTTGTTTGCATTGATTACTTTAATTCTATGGTCTACTCTATCAGATCCTTTTTTGATGGACATTTTAATAGAAGTAGGTTGTGTTTCAAAACCACACATAGTAGTTTTTACTGAATCTCCTTGAAATCCTGTTACAACGAAAGATACATTATATCTTCTTTGTTTCGGATTTCCAGAATAAGTCATTAAATTAACGTTTAATTTTCTTCCAACTAAAGTAGCTGGATCTTCAACATATGATTCTCCCAATTCTTTACCATTAGGGCCTATTAAAGAAACCCATTTTTTCTTTTTTACAGCTACTGTCTTTCTTTTCTGTTTGTTTGCCATTTTCTTCCTAATTATAATTATAATTTAACAAATTTTTGAATAATATTTATCTACGAAAAAACATTTGATTTAAAAAGGTTTTCTTTTTAAACTTAAGATAATTGACCTTATTAACACTAATAAAGGGATAAAATCAAATATCTAAATCTTGAACTTGTTTTGCGTTTTGCTGGATAAACTCTCTTCTTGGTTGAACTTCATCACCCATTAAAACCTTAAACACTCTGTCAGCTTCAACAGCATCTTCAATGATTACTTGCTTTAAGTTTCTATTTCCAGGGTCTAAAGTTGTTTCCCATAGTTGATTAGGGTTCATTTCTCCAAGTCCTTTATATCTTTGAATATTCGTTCCTTCTTTTCCAAGCTCTTCTAAAGCAGCTTCTTTTTCCTTTTCATTTACTGCCCAGATTTCTCTTTTACCCTTCTTTACTTTATATAAAGGAGGCTGAGCTATGTAAACATAACCTTCCTCGATTAAAGGAGTCATGTATCTGAATAAGAAAGTTAATAATAACGTAGCAATGTGATTTCCATCAACATCCGCATCTGTCATAATAATTATTTTATGATATCTTGCTCTTTCAATGTCAAAGTCATCCCCAATACCTGTTCCTAAAGCACTTACTAAAGTAACAATTTCATTGTTTTTTAACATGTGAGCTAATCTTGCTTTTTCAACATTTAAGATTTTACCTTTTAATGGAAGAATTGCTTGGAATTCTCTATTTCTACCTTGTTTTGCAGAACCACCGGCAGAATCCCCCTCTACAATGAAGATTTCTGATTTACTTGGATCTTTTGATGCACAATCTGCTAATTTACCTGGTAAAGAACTTCCTTCTAATAATCCTTTTCTTCTTGTTAATTCTCTTGCTTTTCTAGCAGCTTCTCTTGCTCTAGCAGCATTAACTACTTTTCCAAGAATTAATTTTGCTATGTTTGGATTTTCATCTAAATATTCTGATAATTTTTCAGTTACAATAGAATCTACAATACCTTTAATATTACCATTACCCAATTTTGTTTTTGTTTGACCTTCAAATTGAGGTTCTGGAATTCTTACAGAAATAATTGAAGCTAAACCCTCTCTAGTATCTTCTCCTTGGAAAGTAAAATTTAGTTTATGCTTTTCTGCGAATTTGTTAAAAACTCTTGTTAGGGCTGTTTTAAACCCAGATAAATGAGTTCCACCTTCGTGGGTATTAATGTTGTTTACAAAAGTAAAAATGTTTTCTCTGAAACTATCATTATATTGCATTGATATTTCTAATTCAACATCATCTACTTTTTTTTCTAAATAAATTGTTTCATGAAGTTTTTCTTTTCCTTCATTTAAAAATTCTACAAAAGAATTAATTCCACCTTCATAAAAGAATACTGCTTCTTTATTTTCTTCTCTTTTATCTTGAAGAATTATTTTTATTCCTTTATTTAGGAAAGCTAACTCTCTCAATCTTGAAGAGATGTGATCAAAATTAAATTCTACAGTATCAAAAATTTCTTCATCTGGATAAAAAGTTACTGATGTTCCATGTTCTGTTGTTGGTTCAATTCTTTCAACTTCACTTATTTTATCTCCTCTTTGAAAAGATTGATTCCAAACAAAACCTTCTCTTTTAACAGAAACTAATAATTTTTTAGATAATGCGTTTACTACACTAATACCTACTCCGTGTAAACCACCAGATACCTTATAAGTAGATTTATCAAACTTACCACCTGCGTGAAGTTTTGTCATAACTACTTCTAGTGCAGAAACATTAAATTTTGGATGAATAGCTACTGGAATTCCTCTACCATCATCTGTAACAGTACAACTTCCATCTTGATTTACAATAACATAAATTTCACTACAATAACCAGCTAAAGCTTCATCTATACTGTTATCAACAACTTCGTTAATTAAATGATGTAATCCTCTAGAATTTGTACTCCCAATGTACATTCCCGGTCTTTTTCGAACAGCCTGTAGACCTTCCATTACTTGGATACTTGATGCTGCATATTGATTTTGATCTTGAGTATTTTCTTCCATTTATTACACTCCCCTTAATACTAAAAATTAAAATTAGGGCTATTTATAAAGTTTTCTAAGCATTTTTGATGTTTTTTCAATCATTTTCAAAACATATATAAAGTTGATAAATATTAGAGAAAATATGTTCATTCATGATATAAGTCCAATACTTTTAGACCTGAATTTTTTTCAGATAAGATGGTATGGTTTAATGTACTTAATTTCATTTATAATTACTTATTTTTTCATATTAAAATTCTCAAAAGATTTTGGAATTAAATTAGATAAGAATAAAACAGCTGATTTATTGTTATATTTTGCTGCAGGGATGATTATTTGTTCTAGACTTGTTTATACTATGTTTTACAAACCTGATTTTTACTTAAGTAATCCTGTTGAAATTTTGAAAGTCTGGAAAGGTGGATTAAGCTTTCATGGTGGTTTAATTGGAATTATTTTAGGAGGATGGATTTTTTGTAAAAGAAATAAAATTCCTTTCTTGAAATTGGCAGATTTAGTTAGTATCCCAGCTTCAATAGGCTTGTTTTTTGGTAGGGTTGGTAATTTTATTAATGGAGAATTAGTGGGAAGAATTACTGATGTTCCATGGTGTTTTAAATTTAAGAATTTTGATGGTTGTAGACATCCTTCTCAATTATATGAAGCTTTCAAGAACTTAATGATTTTTGGAGTTTTATTTTATTACAAAGATAAAAAGAAACCAGATGGTTTTTTATTTTTCTTACTAATAATTATGTATTCAGTTTTAAGAAGTATTATTGAAATGTACAGACAATATGATAGAATAATTTTAGGAATGACAGAAGGACAATTTTTGAATGTATTCTTATTAGTTTTTGGAGTAGTTGGTATGTATTTAATTTATAAAAATGAGAGTAAATGAACTAATATCAAAAATCAAAGAATATTATAAAAAAAATAAAACTAGGATTGATTATTTATTCTCTGTTATATTCTTACCACTTACTTTTATTATAACTTTTTTAATTAGAAACTATCATGTTTTTCTTTATGAATCCACTAAAACAGGAGACTATGCCGCAAATGGTTTACAAATAATCCGAGCTGGTATGTTTAAAGAACTTCTTGGGCCATATTCTAGATTTGAATTTAATCACCCTGGTCCTATCTCTTTCTATTACTATGCCTTTATGGAAAAAATTCTTTTTTTTATTAAGCACGATAGTGCAAAACACTTTTTATCTCAATTTCTAATTAACTCAATATTTATAATAATTAGTTTACACATAATCCATACATCATTTAAAAAAAATAAGACTAGAAATACAATAATTTTTTTCACATTAATTTTATTTTTCATAAAATATATAGGACTTTATAAAATAATATCACTTTGGGGACCAGATATCATTTTATTCCCAATGTTATTATTCATACTTTCTTCTTCAAAGGTAGCTCAAGGTAATTTGAAACATTTGATATTATCAATCATCTCTTCAGTATTTATTGTTCACAACCAACTTGGCGGATTGATAACAGTAATTCCTATTTTCACTCTTTCAATATTATTTTTAATTAATCAAAAAAGAAAAGAAAAGAAAAAAATCACAAAAAAAGATTGGAGAATAATAATCTATTCAGGAGCACTATCTTTTATATCCTTATTCCCAATATTTGTTGATCAATTATTTTATAACAAAAATTTGTCAAAAATCTTTACTTTTTTTAAACAGAATGCTGGCATACAACATTCTTTTTTAGAATCTTCAAAATTCATTATTGATTTCATAATAAATCCATTGCCAGAGATTTTAAAAATTAATACAATTATTATTTTAAGTTTCTTTTTAACAATTACAATATTTGGATTTAATAAAAAAAATAAATTTCTAAATATTACAATATTATTTGTTTATTTTAGTATCTTTTTATCTATTTATGGTGCAATGAAAGTTGTTGGGGATTTATTACCTTATCTTTTTAATTATATACATATGATTATTTTAATTTTTTATTTCATAATTGTAATATCAACC
>JAHWHN010000028.1 GCA_019323235.1 Candidatus Woesearchaeota archaeon
AAATTATTTTTATTAAAATATATTGTTTTTTATCTTAAAAAGCTATAAAATACATATTGTATTATACAAATATTTTATAACTACTAACTCAGGTAAAGCAATATGGTAAATATAAATGAAATTCTAACTCAGTATTTTAGCATTGATCCAGATGAAAAAAAATTTGCACGAGCATTATATATTTTTGCGGATGTTATTGAAAAAATTGATTGTATAGAAAAATATGCTGGAGAACTAAGATGGATTGCTGATGGAATAGTTATTACTCCAAGTGAAATAAGAAAAGCTAGAAAATTATTGAGATTAACACAACAAGAGTTTGGATTAATCGTAAATAAAACTGAAAGCGATAGAAGTGCACAACATTATATTTCAAGATTGGAATCAGGCGAACCAATTCTAACTAGAAAGTCTGCTGAAAAAATAAGAGAGTTAATGGAAAAATCAAAGACAGCAGAACCTTTAGAAAGCATTAATCCAAAGATTGAAGAGCTTTTAAATCGCATCGATCCAGATACAGGTAGAAGAATCACACAACGAAAGTTGGCTAAAATTTTAGATGTTACCCCTCAAATGATACAATATCTAAAGAGACTTAATGAGTTACCCTCTAAATACTGCGGAATGATTGAGAAGTGTGTCGATAGTTTTCAACCATGTAATATCTATATGAAGTATTAATAAATTTAAGTAAATATTGAATTTATCTATTGGTTTGACTTTATATTGTATTTTATAGTATAATACGTGTGTTCTAAAAGGAAATTATAATGAAAATATTAATATTGAAAGAGATTAGAATTATAAGTAATGGTTTTCGATGTAATAAAGATGGAGTGAATTGCGATCATTTAGACGGGCACGATGGTGTCATTTACTTAAAGATTTAGATGGCTATCATGTAAGGCATAATGATTGTATTGCGGTGGAAAAACTTTTCAATAGGGTTAATGAAAATTTAAAATGAAAAAAGTATTAATAGCTTTTGAAATTATAAGCGATGGAAGATTTTGTGGCGATCTATCAGGCGATCATGGAAAGCAAACATGTCCTCAATTAGAGAATGGTAGGTGTAAGCTATTTTATATGCTTGATAAAGGAATAAGAAGTGATGAGTGCATTCAAGCTGAAGAGCTTTTTAACAAGGTTATGGAGTTAAAGATATGAAAGGACATGCTTTTTTAAAAGTAGTTTTTGTAATTTTTTTATTAACTTATTGTGTTAGTGGACTATGGTATGAAACATTTAAAAACATTTTTGAAATGTTTATATTTTGGTTACTTATTCTTTTTATACCATTTTTTATGGTGTCGGTTATTCTTATTTTTGAAGAAATAAAACAACAAGGATTTTAAATTATGTCTAAAAAATATTTGAATGGATAATACGCACATTTTTGGTACTCAAAAATCATGGAAGATATTGTTATAGAAGATGCGAGATCAAATAGTGTTCCATATCGCAAAGCATTTGCAATGATTGATGGTAAAGAGGTTCAATATTCAACATTAAATCCAAAAAACGAATGTCCAACAAATCATGGTGATGAAGTTTATCTTGGGTTTGGCAAAGTACATTCAATTTTATCTTATTAAAACAAAACCATGAAAATGGAAAACTAAAAAGAGATTTCAAATTGCAAAACCACGAATATCAAGGTTTTGGTACGACAATAAATCAAAGTGGTGAATGGTGCGATACTTGTGATGAAGGAATTTTAAATGGCAATGATTTGAAATCTAATTCAAAACAATTAGAAGAATTTATTAATTATGTGAATGCTAGATTAAAATGAAAACATTGAAAGATTATGTTAAGTGTGCAAAACAACTTGTATACAATTTATTAGTTGCTTTTTTATTAACATCAATTCCAATTATTGTTAGTGGATTTGTTATTAATAAATTAAATGCAACAATAGGAATTATTTTAGCCATTGCATATTTAGCGTTTGCGGAGTATAGAAGGGTTATTAAAAAGGAATGTTAAAAAATAAAAATTCTATATGGCAATTACACGAAAAAGCGGTTGATATTGCGGAAAATGCTTTTATTGAGGAATCAAAAGGAAATCTTGATAAAGCAATAAAGTTATTTGAAAAAGCATTGGTTTTAGAGTTGGATGCCATTTCTAAATTAAAACCAAATAATGAACCAACGCGATCTATTCTTTATCGTAGTGCTACATCATTGGCATTTAAAGCTAAACAATTTAGCAAAGCTATTCTTTTAATAGAAGAAGGATTAAATGAGAATGTTCCAATAGAAATAAGAAAAGAGTTTGAAGATTTAAAATCTGAGGTTTGTTATCACGAAAGTTTTTTACATTTAAAATGGGTTAATTGAAATGAAAGTATCAAAAGAATTTGAGATTGTAAGCGATGGAAATTCTTGTTTTGAAGTTGTTAATGGAAAGATAAATTATTGTCCACATTTAGATGGGGCAAGTTGATGTCCAATGACATCAAAAGGAGATAAATGTGTTTTTACGTGTAATAAGTGACTTGCATTTAGAATTTTCAAATGGAATATTTGATCTACCGAGATTGGAATCCGATAAGGATACAATTTTAGTATTAAGTGGCGATATTGGAATGTTTTCATATCCAGAAACATATATTCCATTTTTAAAAGAATGTTCTCTAAGATTTAGAGAAATAATTTATATCGATGGTAATCACGAATATTATGGTAGTGATATAAATTATGGACTGGAATATGGAAAAAATGAAATATCAAAAGCAAATCTGAAAAATGTATTTTTAGGTGATAATTTTGTTCATCAAGTTGATGATGTTTATTTTGTATGTTCTACTTTGTGGAGTAGTTTTGATAATAAAAATCCAATAGTAATGTATCATTATAACAATTGTATAAATGATTGCAGAAAAATAAAAAATAAAGATAAATTTTTACCTCCGATTGATGTTTACAGACTTTTCGAAAAATCTTATGAGTTTATTATTAATGAATTAAACAATATAAGAAAAAATATTTTAGTTACACATTATGGGATTAGTTACAAAAGTATACATAGTCGTTTTCATGGCGACAAGTTAAATGATACTTTTGTATCACAGTTAGATGGTGTAATAAGTTTTTTTAAACCATTATATGCTTTTCACGGACATACACATAATTCATTTGACTATTCAATTGGAAATACAAGGGTTGTATGCAATCCATTTGGATATGCAGGTTTTGAATTTAATAAAAGATTTAATAGTGAATTATTAATTAATCTTTAAAAAATTAGAGAGGTAAATAAAATGTTAGAAGAAATCCAAATTGAAAAATTTAGTTGTTTTGAGAAACAAACCAATGTTAAATTAAGTAAAATCAATTTATTGACTGGACTTAACGGAAGTGGAAAAAGTGAATTTTTGAATGCAGTTATGCTTGTTGACGATAGTTTTTCATCTGATACAAAAACACTTTCAATAAAATATGTCTTAGATAATGAGATCATTTCAAGTCTTGTTAAAAGAGAAGGAAAGTCGTACAAAATTAGTTTTAATCAATCTGAAGATACTGCAACTTTACCATCAGTGAAATTTGTTAAAAAAGATAGAAAATTGGTAGACGAATTTGCTTTTACAAATGAACTTGTTCTTAATGCAAATAAAATTGCAAATGATATTTTAGAGTTAAATATAGATTTCAATAGCGATGTTGAAGAAAAATTTGCAATTAATTGGGATTTTTCTTCTGTTGCTGGAAGTGGTTTCAATTCTGTTTTAAAAATCGTTTTGTATGCACTTATCACTAGAAAAGATGAAATTCTAATCATTGAAAACCCTGAATTAAATCTACATAGAGAAGCTCAATCAAGATTAATCAAGTTTTTAGTTGATATTTGTGTAAAAAATAATTTTCAACTTTTTATTGAAACACATAGTGATCATTTTATTAATCATATTGGAAAATTTATTAAGGTTGGAGATGTGTTGAAAGACGATGCCTTAGTTCTATTTTTTGAAGGTAGAAAAAATCAGTACAATATTGAACCTTGTTATTTTAATAGCAAAGGATATATAGAAAATTGGTTTATTTAATTATATGTTAATATGTTGAAATTACACGAAAAAGCAGTTGATATTGCTGAATATGCTATTTTTGAAAAATCGAAAGGCAATCTTGACAAAGCAAAAAAGTTATTTGAAAAAGCATTAAATTTAGAGCTAGATGCTATTTCTAAATTAACACAAAACAACGAAGCACTACGATCTATTCTTTATCGTAGTGCTATATCTTTGGCAATGCTAAATCAAATGATAGAAAAAAAAGATTTAGCTGGAACAATATTTGAGTGTGATAGTTTTCCAGAAGAATTTCTTAAACGATTAAAAGTAAAAAATTACAATCACCACAAAATCATTTTTAACATTGAAAATCAATTAAGCATAATATTAAGTCAAGGTAATGATTTTTACATTGATATTAAAAAGAATTATGGAGTTGATGAACAAGGTAATGTTGTTTGGTTAAGTCTTTGTGATAAAAATATTTCAGATGTGTCTGAAATTGCAAAGCTATCAACTATAAAATTGCTTGATTTATCGCATAATGCTATATCGGATATATCTCAACTTGTAAATTTGAAAAACTTATCTAAGTTGATTATCTACGATAACAACATTAAAGATATTTCTGCTTTAGCATCTCTACCAAGATTAGAAACAATAAATATAGTTAATAACCCAATAGAGTCAATCTATAATACTAGGTTATTGTTTCAAGATATTAATTTAATTTCTGGTGGAGATTTTAAAGAACCAAAAATACCTGAAAAACCATTTTCAAAACAAGAATTTGTTGAAAGCATTGTTATCGATTGTGATGTGCCGTATGAGTATAGCAAATATTACACAAAAAAAGGTGTTGTAGAGTTAATAAAAGAAATTACAATTAAAAAATGTGAGAATGGTTTTTTCTTAGTATTAAAAGATAAAAGATTATTTGTACTTGGAAAGAATGTAAGTCATGTTGTTAGTACGCACATCGAGCAATTATTTGAATTATGTGGCATC
>JAHWHN010000029.1 GCA_019323235.1 Candidatus Woesearchaeota archaeon
AATATATGGACATACATTTCTTTATTAAGCAGAAAAATAATCATCTCTAAGAAATTTATATTATGAAACTGAAAGTTATGCTAAAGCACTTAATGCATTTGATAACTCTTATAAAATTCAAAAACACCTCTTCCAAAACGACTATAATCAACTTGCTTATAGCTACAATAATCTTGGAGATACTTATTGTAAACTAGGGGATTATTCTAAAGGCATCAAATTATATAATAAAGCCAAGGAAGTTTTTATTTCAGATAATTTATTTGATGAACTAAGTGTTATCTACCATAATATCGGAAACGCACATCAAGAACAAGGGAATTATAAAGATGCTGAATTTTTTTATAGAAAAGCACTTAAAACTGCCTCTGAAACAAGAAGAGATAGGAATATTTATACCTCATTTACTTTTAAAAGAATGGGAGATCTTTTTTTAAAGATGGGAGATTACATAAATGCTATAGACTTTTACAATAAATCAATAAAAGAACTAGGGTGTTTTGAAATTGATTCATGTTTGACGGATTTATTGGCTTTCTCAGATAGTACCTTTTCATTGGTGGAACTTTATGAATCCTATTTTTATAAAGGAGTTTCTGAGTTAAATTACTTTAAGAATAAAAATGAGTTTGAATATTTAATAAGCTCAATTAAATCCTTCAATGCTGCTTCAACTTTAAGCGATGTAATCCGAAATCAATATACAAGCGAAAAGGCAAAAAGAAAAATTAACGAAACAACAATGTTTTTAAATGAGAATTACATCCAAGCATTAATAATATTAAAAAGCAAGTACAATCATGATGTAGATAATACCATTATAGAAATAATGGAACGTAATAAATACACAGCATTACGTTCTTCGCTTCATACTACAAAATGGTCCTACAATGAGAATATACCTAAATACATTAGTAGAACTATTGACTCTTTGCAAAAAAGAAATCGATATATAAAAAGCCAGAAAAGCTTTAACAAGTCTTCGGATGAATCTTTTAAGATTAATTTTCAAATTGATTCAATCTATAATTATTTGATAAGTAAGTCGCAGAATTTTAAGAAGAGTCTATATAGTTTTAATTATCATACCATTGAGGAAATTCAAAATAAATTAAATGACTCGACAGGAATAATTACATTTTCTATTTTTGATACCACCCTGATATTAGTTGCTTTAAATAATAAAGATTATAAAATCCAATTTAGAAAAGTGAATTACTCACTGCACGCCCAATTACAGCGCTTACTAATGTCCGTTAAATTTTCTGATACAAAAAGTTTGATTTCAGAAGGAATCCAATTAAATAATGTTTTTATTCAACCATTACAAGAAATTATTAACCACTTATCATCAATTATATTAATTCCCGACCCAAAACTATTTAATATCCCCTTTGACCTATTAATAAGTAATAATGGGATTGACTCACCTGAAGAGATTGCTGATCAAAATTACCTATTGACTAAATTCAATATCTCATATCAGTACTCTATGAATTTATGGGTTGATAATTTAACTATAAAAAATGATCAACTTGAAAACAAGTGGCGGTATTCCTTTTCAGGATTTGCTCCCTTCGCCTACTCAGATGAAGATAATATGGAAGATAAATATAATAAGCTTAGATTGCCATATAGTCGAATAGAAGTGAATAATATTTGTAATTTGTATAATGAATTCAACAAAAATTATAGAGCATTTATTGGATTAGAATCCCAAGAAAGTATTATTGTTAATTCGTTCCAAGATAGCCAAATTGTTCATATTGCATCTCATACCTTTATTAATGAAAATTCTACAGATTTCTACATCGCAATCCAAAATAACATTAAAGAATCAGAAACTGTTACAACCATCACAGAAGATTTAATTAATAGCACGTTTTACTCTTCAACAGATGGTGGATTATATCTATCTGAAATTTTTAATTTAGACATTTCCTCCGAGTTAGTGACTTTGAGTACTTGCCAAAGTGGATATGGAAATCATTACGATGGAGAAGGTGTTATTTCATTTACACAAGGGTTTTATTTTTCGGGAGCAAAAAAAATTATATACACATTATGGGATGTGTCAGATAAGCATACCATGGAATTTATGAG
>JAHWHN010000030.1 GCA_019323235.1 Candidatus Woesearchaeota archaeon
ATTAAGAAAATTGAAGAAAAGTATAAACCCAAAGGGGCAAGTGGTTTAAAGAAGTGTTCAGCAATTGATTATTTGATTAATCATTGTGGATATAAATATAATGGTAATTAAGTTTTAAATGTTAGTTAAATATGTTGATTAAATAGTTAATATAGTTCATTTCATAGTAATCTACATGGGAGAAATCCCATATGCGAATATGGTGTAATGGTAGCACACTATCCTTCCAAGTTAGTTGTAAGAGTTCAAATCTCTTTATTCGCTTCATGGCTTCGTGGTATAAAGGCTATTATTCTAGACTGTCAATCTAGAGATGGGGGTTCAATTTCCCCCCGAAGTCGATTTTTTAAATAAAAGTGGAGGTACATATGGACAATTATAGATTTGATGTAAGAACAAAAGAAGAATTTATAAAGGATATAGATATTTGTACTTCTAAAGAGCAGAATATAGTAATGATGTTTAAAGATTTTTTAAAGAAGAATTATGGAAAAGAATGTATTATAGAGAATAATGGCTGTAATAATACAGGAAAGTATCTTGAAGATAATAAAGTTAGTACAAAAGCTGATTATGTTATTGATGGAAGATTGGTTGAGATAAAATTCAGCAATCAACTTATAGATGTTTTTAGGTTTAAAGTAGATCAATTGCGTAGTTATGTTAAACAGAAATGTTATATTTTGATGGTAAATGGTTATGAGACTGAATTTTGTAAATTTAAGTTATTCAGACCAAATGAGTTAAAAGATTTATTGAAGAATAAAAGTCCAAAACCTTTTTCTAAATGGGGTAACAAAATGTGTTATGAATTATTTGAAAAAGATTATAAATGGAATTATTTTGAAGAATAAAATTGGATATAGCTTTGTTGTTTAAGTTCAACCCCTATATCCTCTTTATAAAAATATAATGCTTCTTTAGTTTAACTGGTAAAACAAGACACTTGTAATGTTTAGTAGAGGGTTCAAGTCCTTCAAGAAGCTTGATAATAAATGTAAATATGGCTTATTCGTCTAATAGGACTAGGACACCATCCTTTCAAGGTGGAAACGTAGGGTTCGAACCCCTCATAGGCTATAAAATATAATGCCACATAGTATAATGGCTAGTACAAGAGTCTTTGAAGCTTTTGGTCTAAGTTCGATTCTTAGTGTGGCAGTTTAGCTGATTGCCAAGAGGTAAAACAGTTTCTGAAATCGTTGATAAGACGATTTTTGAGAATAAAAGGAGGAAATAGTATGACAGGACTGAAATTAGAATATGATCCAAAAGAATGTTTTAATACAATTGGAGAATATTTATTTCAAAGTAATCCACATCAATATGTAGCTTTGATGAATATGTTTAATAGAACAAAAATGAAGCTAGTAAAAAATGGGGATGTTTATACATTAGTTAAAGAATAAAAGGAGGGTATATAATATGCCAAAAGCACCAATTAGAGAAGCACACAGTAAGGTTTTAGATGGTATTTTAGATTTAGATGCTATGACAATGGATTTTGATGAAATGGGAAGAAAACCTTTGAAAGAGTTGTTAGAAAAGTTTGATGGAGAGTTTGTAACAATTACTGTAAAATTAAAAAATGATGTAATTGATTAAAAAATAATAAAAAAGCTTGACACAAGAAAAAGAATATGATATAATAAAGACATAAGGTGATGATAAATCACCAACAAATATAAAACGAATAAAAGGAGAAATAAAATGGTTAATAAGAAAGAATTAATTAACATGATGGCAGAACAAACAGGATTCACAAAGAAGAATTCAGGAATTGCTCTTGAAGCTTTAATTTCAAGTATTGAATCAGCATTAGTTGATGGTGAGAATGTAACTATTTCAGGTTTTGGAACATTCAAAGTAAGAGAAACAAAAGCAAGAGAAGCAAGAAATCCTAAAACTGGTGAAAAAGTAAATGTTCCCGCAGGAAAGAAACCAGTTTTCACATTTTCAAAAGTTATTAAGGAAAGTTTAAAAGCTTAATCTTAGATGTATTTTAAATATTAAGATTAGGCAAATACAAGAGTATTAGTACATAATTTGCCTAATCTTTTTTATTGAAATTAATATTAGAAATATTTATAAGTAAAAAGCCTTTGGAATGTAGGATTAAAAGTGTCCACATCTAAGGAGTTTGAAGTAATAAAACGTAAAATCATCTGTACAATGAATAATAGACGTATTATGGAAATTTGG
>JAHWHN010000031.1 GCA_019323235.1 Candidatus Woesearchaeota archaeon
GCTAGGGCTGATTTAGTGTTAAGTAAATTTGATGTTGCTCACGCTCATTTATATAAAAAAGAGTTTAAAGAAAGAATAAAAGAATTTCTGAAATCAGAAGATATTTTAATTGATTCAACGAAAAAAGTAGATTCCCTATTTATTAAGTTAGCAGAAGATTATGTTTATGGAGATAAATTAAATATTTCATCAAATTTTAATAAAAGTCCTGAAGAAGTTAAACAAAAATCTTGGGTTAAAAATAAATCAGAAATTTTAGCACAAGAAGCTGTTAAGATAGATAAGAAATTAATTTCTTTTAGAAATAGAATTGAACAATTTAAGAAAAAAAAGGATTTTGAAACATTAGAATGTATTTTAGATGCTACCGAGGATGTTTATGAACATCATAAGATGCCAGTTAGATCTTTTCTTAATGTTTTTAGTATTTTAGATGATGAAACTCTTAAAGATTATTCTGAATTAGTTTCAAAGTTATATCATAAAGAAAGTAATGCTTTAGGAATAAGTAATCTTGCAGATAAAATAATTAGTAATTATGATTATTCTGTTCTAAGTAAAGCAAAACTTGTCTTTAATAATTATGGTTTCCTTGAGAATGAAAATAATGATGAAAATAAAATGTCTGATTTTGCTGAAGAATTAGATAATAATCCGAATTATAAAAATATTTTTCAAAAATTAAGTAATAAATTAAAAATTTTCACATCTAGTTCAAAAACAGGAGATATTGATAAAAAAACTGTATTTGAGACAATTAATAAGATTAAGAAAATTTACGGAAATTCTACTACAAGAGAATGGATTAAAGCATGTAATGAATTAATTGATATTAATTTTGATTCTGGTGAGAAATTTTGTTTAGATTCTTTTGATGTATTAGAAGTGTATAAAGATAGATTTGATTGGGATGTTGATAAGTTAGCTAAAGATTTTAACAATATGGGATATTCTCTTCTGAGACTTTCATATTTTGTAACAAATAATAATAAAATTAGTAAAAAAAGATTAAAAAATTTATTAGATGAAATTATTGAAAATAAAGATAGTAGCTCTCTAAATTCATTAATTAATCTTAGTTTAAATAAATTAAATTTAAGAAGTATTGAGAAAGCTATTCCCGATAATTCTACAAATAAAGAGTTTTTAGATGCATTATATAAAGCAAATGAATTAACAGAAATAAACTTTGATAAAGGTACTGAATATAGAACTTTATTATGTTATGAGTTAGATAACTTAAAAGAAAATCTTAGTTTAGAAGATTATTTTAAAGTTATTTCTGGGATTGAATTTCAATTAAAAGATTTTATTGAATTTAAAAAAGAAATTGAAAAAGATAATGATTTAAAAATTGGTTTTTCCGATAATTTAGCTCAAAAAACAATTATTTTTTACAAAAAATTTTTAGATAAGGAATTATATCATTTTAAGAGAGATTATAGAAAATTAGGTTCTTCATTACAAAGAATCCCAAAACTTAAGAATGATTATTTTTATTTTTTTGAAGAAAATGAATTTAAAAAAATGATTAATTATGTTATAAAAAGTAAAAATAGAGAGTTAATCAAAGATTTAGTTAATATAAATAAAGATGATGTTAAAGTTAATAGACTGTATCAAAAAATATTTTCTAGACTTACTTCAGAAAGAAATGTTGAAAATGATGTTAAATTGTTTCAAAAAACAAATCAATTAATTAGTTTCTTAGAAGAAGCAACAAAAAATGAAAATGTATTTGATTATACAAATAAATTAGTAGAAAGTAAAGAATTTACTTATGATGATTATTTTGAAAAGATTAATGATATTAAAAAAGAATTTTATAAGAAAGTTGTTGGAGATAGAGTAATTCCTAAAGAATTTGAGGATGTTATGAATCATATTGTAATTGGACATTCTAAACTTGGACATGAGATTAAGATTAGAAATGCTCTTGAAATGATGGTTAGTAATTATTTAGATTCAGGTGAAGAAAAAACTTTTGAATTGTTAAGAAATTTAGAAAATAATAAAGAAATTAGATCATTTTATGAGAATAAAGGTATTGATGTTGATGTTTTTGAAAAAGGAATTAAAAGAAGTTATGATGTTAAAACTAATGATGACTTTTTTACTAAGATAGAGGAAAGAAGACAAAAAGAGATAAATCAAGCTTATCAATGTCTTTCTCAATTAATTTCAGAAGAAGAAATTGAAGAAATTAAGAATAAACCTTCAAGAAAACAATTTAGAGAAATTCAAAAAGTAATTAATAATTATGAATTTGATATTAGTAATGCCTTTTTAAAATCAGAAATTGAAGGGCATCTTAATACTGCTAGAAGTCTTAGCGGAGATTTTAAATCAAAAGATTCTAAAATTGATTTTTATGTGTCAACAGATGTCATAGAATCATTACAAATGGGACAGTTTTTTAATTCTTGTTTAAGTCTTTCAAAAAATCATAATGGATGTAATGGTTGGGCTTCAATTGTTCAAACTTATAATTCAAATATGAATGTAATTTATGCTAGAGATGAACAAGGTAATTATATTGGAAGAAATAGAACTGTTTTAACAAATCAAGGTATTTTAACAACTCAGTTTTATGAAAATGGTACTTTGAATTTAGAAGATTCATGGATTTCTTATTTAACTGATTTTGCTAATGCTGTTGGTTCTGATGTTATCTTACCTAAAACATTTATTTTTAAAAATATGGCTAGTAAATTAGATAAACTTGTAGAAGAAGGTAAAGCTTATTCTGAAGATCAATTTAAAATGAGTGTTAAATGTCCAGAGATAGGTCCTTTTTTCACTGATGGTTTAATTATTGATAATATTTATGAGAATGATTTTAGAGACCATCAAGATATTTCTTGCGATGTTTATGTAATTAAACATTCTTATTAATTACATAATTATTATTGCATAAGCCACTAACAATAATAAATAAACTTTAAAGAAAAGATATTTTCTATGCCATTCTATTCCATTAAAACTAAAATCAGATAATGGCCACATTATTTTTGTTGAAAAATCTTCTAAGTCATCTTCTTTTTTAGAATGTGTTGGTATGTCAGATATGATATGAATTAACCAAGGAATTGTGTAAATTACAAATGTTTTATCTATTAAATAAACTAGTGAAAAGATTAAAGTAAATATAATTAGACTATGATTAAATCTGTATAAAAATAAAGATAATCTTGATATTTTTTTCTTTTTCTTGTTTTTTGCCTTAGAATATACAAAATTAATAAAGTGTGAGGATAGTGATAAAATATCAGGTAATATTCCAATAATTGATAAAATTAAAACATTTGGATGTCTTATAAATACTAAATATGTTATCAAAAAATGTGCTAAAATATCCATTTTGTTTTTGTGAAAGAGATTCTTTAAAAATATTATTAATTTTTATTGTTTTTAAGAGAAGATAAGATTTTTAAACAGATGCTTTTTCGTTGACTCCTATGAAAAAAATTGAAGATAATAATGTGATTTTAAGCAATGAAAAAAAAGATCTAGAAAACATCGAGAATAAATTGAACTTTAATTGTGAAGGTTTTATTTTTTCAAGTATTTTTTCAACAGCATCAATTATTGGGCTAACTAAAACCATAATTTATTCAAATAATAACAAATCTTACGAGTTTGTTTCAAAAATTATTGAAAATCCAATTTATATGAATCCATTATTATACTCAAGTTTGTTCTTTATGGGAACTTCTCTTTTATTCTATAAGAATATGAAGAAATCATATTCCGAATTTATAGATAAATCTTTAGAAAATAGGATTTATGATAATTAATTTTTAAAAAGAAACTATTTTTTTATATGATTTTAAGTAATAAATTATTACTCCGAATATTGCTCCAATTAAATTAACTAAAACATCAACCATAGTATCTGAGTAATTTTGAAAAATTCCATCTCCTGATCCATAAAATAATATTCCATCACCAGTCCCTAAAAATGAAAATCCGAAGAATTCTAAAAGTTCTACCATAGTCCCAAGAGTAGTTACTAAAGCTATAACAAGTATTATCATAATTAGTTTATGTTCACTTATTAATTTATGAGCAGGGGTTTCTTTTTTATTTAAATGTAATTTAAGTACTACAAAATTAAATAATATTATTCCTCCAACTAATGAATTAAAGAAATGAACAATCATATCATATTCAATAAAAGAATAACTCCAAGAATAGAAGTCAAAAGTACCTAAATTGTGCGTTAGAAGAGCTAAATTGAAAAGAACAAATGTATATTTGTCTAATTTTAACCAGCCTGAGATTAAAAAAATGAAGGTAATAAGAGCAATTGATAAAACATTATCTATTAACCATTTAGAATCATTAATGTGGTTATAATATATTAAAAATAGATAAATAACTAAGAAAATGCCATAAATAATATTCTTTTCTTTATTCTTAATTGCCATAATAATGTATAAATCTGGGTTAATTAATATATAAATTTATTCAAAAAATAATCATAAAAAGAAAATAAGCTTCCTCTGGGAATTGAACCCAGGACCTGTCGCTTACTAGGCGACCGCTATACCACTAAGCCAAGGAAGCTTTTATACTCTGAATTTTTAAATCATTTAAAAAGTTTATTATAATTTATTTAAGTAATTTCTCAAATTCTTTTAGGTCTTTGTCAAATTTGTCTAATTTTCTTCTAACTGGGTCAATTCCCTTTTTATGTACTTTAATTTTATGGTCTTTTTTCTTTAAAAAGTCTTTTTTCTCAACAATTGTTTTAAGCTTTTTATTATCTTTTACTTCTTTATTAACAAATACTTCTCTTTTTTCTTTTCTTCTTGTTGAAACTAATAATAACATTAGCAAGAATGATAATGTAAAGCCAGATACTAATATTTTTATAGTATTTTTGATAAATCCTGAATATGATTTTTTCTCAACTTTTATTTGTTCTTTTACTTCTTTTTCTTGAGTTTTATTAAATTCATCACTACTTGAACCAGATCTTCTTTCAACTAATCTATCTTCATCTTCTCCTTGGTCATCTTCTGTTTGATTACCTTCAATATCGAAACAC
>JAHWHN010000032.1 GCA_019323235.1 Candidatus Woesearchaeota archaeon
AAAAATTAATCAACAAATTGAAATATTAAACCAAAATCCAGATTTCGTTGATTTATGTATTCAACAAAAACAATTTGAAATGGAGAAACAAACATTTAAAGATTGTTGGGAATACGGTGGAAAACAAATGTTTAAACCTTGTAAGTCAGATTACGTCAAAGTGCAAGTAATAAAAAGTAATAAAGTAGATATTATAAAATTAAAAGAAGAACATCCTTCAGTCTATAATGCTTGTTTAGAAGAGGGAAAACCATTTATAAGAGTTACACAAATAAATAGGAAATAATATGGAAAATCTTTATCGCTTGTTAATGGAATTTGGTAAATTAGATGATGTGTCAAAGATAGGCGTTGTATGTGGACTTGTTGTCTTATTAGATGCAATTTACCTAATAATTAGGAGTTTATTATGATTTCGTTTGGAATTTTACCACTAACTTTATGTACTATGTTTTTATGGTTTGTTATATTTGTATACTTAGGTACTACAGAACAAGTTAATAAAAGCACTAATGATATTGTTTTCAAATCTTTAGCGATAGCCTTTGTGTTGTCATTTATTTTACTAGGAATTATCCAAGTATCTCATAATCATGGTTTTCAAAAGGGTGTTGAAAGTGTTGAATTACAAAAGGAAAGTTTAAATAACAAATAGGAAATTAAATAATGAGTAAAAATAATTGCGTAAATGTTGATAGAAAATGGTATCACAAAATTACAGTAGAACACTGACACTTGGAGTCGATAAAAATGGAAATCCTTTAACTTGCGATTTAAGAAATAGTACTTGTTATTAAACACATCTAATTTGACATTATATACACATTGGTATATAATACGCATAGATTAATTGTTGTTAATGGATAAAAAATGAATATTTTTGTTTTAGATACAAATTTAGAAAAATGTGCCCAATACACTTGCGATGAGCATGTTATAAAAATGATATTAGAACACACACAAATGCTTTCTACCGCCTGTAGGTTGAATGGTATTGATAAAGGTTATCAAATAACACATGTAAATCGTCCTTGTACTAATATAGAACTTATTATATAAAAGACAAAAGTTCTTTTGCTACTTGGAAATGGGGAAGAGAAAAGCCCAATTGGTTTATTAATGGATTAAAGGAGAATTATTAATGAATAAAAATGAGTTTGGTATTGTATTAATTGGAATGATTATGTTTTTTGTTGGGTTTTATATGGGCAACTCTAACAAAGAATCAGCAATCTACAAATCTTGTGAACAAAAGCAAGAATATAGAATTAGCGATACAAAAGCATTATCTTGCAAAGCAACAACTCTTGAGTTAAATAAATAATGAAAATCACAAAAGTAAATTATAAAGATCAATGGTTTGATTTGACAGATAGCAATGGAAATGCTCAGAATTTTATTGTTATCACTGGCGAAAGTGGTGTTGGCAAGACTGATATGCTGAGAGTTATCAGAAACTACCATAATGTTGCTGGATTGTATGAATATGAAGGTGAAGAAGGTTTAGATAGTAAATTGCCGTTTATAGATGTTGAAGATTATCAACTATATGATTGTGATTTAGAAGGTTTAAATGTTGATAAAGTCAATGCTATGGTTGCAGATTTTTGTTTAAATGTGAGACTAGATAGTATTCGTTTAATTCCTAAAACTGAAGTTGATTGGCATATAATTAAAAATGATTTAGAAGCTGATGTAATCTTTAAAACGCATTCTGGAAAAGAAATTAGGATTATATCCTTATCAAACTCTGAACGTAGAATTTACACGCAAGCGATTATATTCTGCAAATATCAGCCTAAAAACACCGTTATTTTGATTGACGAACCAGAGACATCGTTACATCCTTCTTTGCAATCAAAAGTTGCTAATATGTATAGAATGATGCAAAAAAATGGTGATAATCAAATTATTATGACAACCAATTCGCCACAGATTGTTTCCTGTTTTGATGCAAAAAATGTGTTTAGATTGCAAAATGATGAAAATGGTGAATTTGAATGCGTTAGTATGTATAAAAAATGTGTTCATACAAGAGGATGTGAGCCTAATGATCTTATTGAAGATGTTTTTAAAACTCCATTGAGAGATTTTGATACTATTCAACGAATTAAAGAAGTGTTTGGTATATTTGAAACACATCCAGATAAAGCTAATGAACCTGAAAACAAGAAACTTATTGAATCATTAATTAGTGATTTAGGTGAAAATGATGCTATTGTTATGCATATTGAACATGAACTATCAATTATAGAATCTGAAAAAAAAACAAATGAAAATATTTAATTGCGAGCAAGGTAGCGAAGAGTGGAAACGAGTAAAACTTGGCGTTTTGTCAGCAAGTCGTGCAAAAGAAATTCTTACTAAAGGTAGAGGTAAAGGAGTTGATTTTGGACAATCGGCAATTAGTTTAGTTTATGAATTAATTGCAGAGAGAATGACAGGGGAATTAACGTATATTGAAAATGATGCAACAAGATGGGGAAATTTATACGAAGTGATGAATCTAATTTAGTTGGTTGTTCACCTGATGGACTGATTGGTGATAAAGGATTAACAGAAATTAAATGTCCATTTTTTACAAAGAATCATGTAAAACATTTGGTTGAAGGTGCGCCTATTGACTATCAACAACAAATGCAATTTCAAATGTTTGTTTGGAAAAGAGAGTGGAATGATTTTGTTTCTTTCGATCCTAGAGTCGAACCTCCTTATGATTTATATATCAAACGCTATATGCGT
>JAHWHN010000007.1 GCA_019323235.1 Candidatus Woesearchaeota archaeon
AAAAACAACTCCAGTACCTCCATAACCAATAAACCCGCTATTTGGGTTAACATCAATAAAATATCTAGGTCTTAAATTCAAGAAAGAGGATTCTAACTTCTCCATTTCTCTATGTTCATAAGCTAATCCTTTACCGTAAACAACAACGTTTCCAGGAATATAAATTCTTTCAACAGATTTAGTTCCATTTAGAGTATAATCTATTTGAGTCGTTTGATTACTAAGATCTTTATTATTGCCTTTAAACAAATCCAAAGCATCTTTCATTAATTTTTTAACCATTATATTAAGTTTTAATGGGTCATTTATAAATGTTGTGGTAAGTAACCATTAAAGAGTGGTTACAAAGAGTTATATTTATAAAGAAAAGTAAATTCACTTGAATAATGAATTGTCCTGTAAAAATAAATACAAACTTAGAAGGAATTACTCAAATGTTTGACAACGGAGTATTTATAGATACTTGTGTTCTAGGTTCAACATATGTTAGCGGTTGTAGTTCAACAAGATCTAGTATTAATGATAGTATTAGATCATTAAAATATTATTTAAAGCAAATAGATAATGGTGTTAAATTTAATATAATTCCAGGTGTTGAATTTGAGTTTTTTGAAAAAGGTAATATTAATAGATTTCAGGAAGATTCCTCAGATGTTTCAAATAAGTTTAAAAGAAAATATAATGCTATCCCAGATCATGATTTTTCTAGAAAAGTTGGTGAATTAAAGAATTTAATGAAAAGTTTTCATGAAAAACTGAGAGATAGAGATATGTTTGTTAATTTAGAGGATGATAATACCTATAAACAATTATATGATGAATTTATTCAAATAAAAGAACCTTTAAAGTTAAGCGATGTTGATTATGAATTATTAATCTCAGCAACAACTCAAAAATATAACAAAGGATATTCTGTAATACTTAGTCATGATAATTCTATTATGCATGGTTGGAGTTTTATAAAACACAATAAAAATATAGGAAGAACCTATGGTTATTATATTAGAAAATCAGACCAAAGATTTCAAGAAAGATATCCTTCATCATTAGAAACAATAGCAAATCATATTGTAAAATTAAGTGAATAAACTTAATGTCTAAAACATTCTATTTCGTGGTCATCAACAATACCAACTGCTTGCAAAAAAGCATAAATTATTGTAGAACCAACAAAATTCATACCTCTTTTCTTTAAATCTTTAGAAATTTTATCAGATAAATCATTTTTAGGAGGTATTTCCTTATATGATTTAAACTTATTTTTTATTTGTTTATTATTAGTAAAAGACCAAATATACTTATCAAAAGAACCAAACTCTTTCTGAATTTCTATGAAAGCTTTAGCATTTTGTATTGTAGATCTAATTTTTAATTTATTTCTGATTATGCCTTCATTATTTATCAGTTCTTGAATTTTATTCTCATCATATTTAATAATTTTCTTAACATCAAAGTTATCAAAAGCTTTTTTGTAATTATTTCTCTTCTTCAAAACAGTAGACCAAGAAAGTCCTGCTTGAGCTCCCTCTAGAATAAGCATTTCAAATAACAATCTATCATCATGAACAGGAACTCCCCATTCTTCATCATGATACTTTTGATACAATCCATCATTACCTGGAACCCAACCACATCTTTTCATTTTATTTTTGAAAAAATAGTAGTTTAAATATTCTTCGGCAGAATCACAAATTTTTAGAATAAAAATTGGTGCATCGGCCGGGATTCGAACCCGGATCAAAGGCTTGGAAGGCCTCTATCCTAGCCATTAGACTACCGATGCAAATTAACAATGTGAATTTGCAAGATATTTATAAATTTAACGAAAGAAAAAAGTGTAACTCTTAAGTGATGAATATAGAAAACCTTTATAAATAATGTGCTTCTATTTTTGATTAATTGGTAAAATTAACATGAATTGTAAACAATCTTTAGACGAAATATTGAATGAAAATAAAGAACCTTCAGATTCAAATACTAATAATAAAATAAAATCATATAATTTTTTTAAAAATAAGTTTTTAGTAGGATTACTCGGAATTTCTTTGGGGTTTGCCTCTTTAAGCTATGAAAGTATTATAAAACCAATATTAAGACCAAAATTAGTTCTAAAAGAAAATTTAGAAAAATATCCTTATGAAGTGAGTCCTTTTATTGAATATGCAGCTTTAGAAGAAAATATTTTAGAAAATCTAAAAATACCAACAGACTTAATAAAAAGAAATACTAAAGAAATAATTGATTTTGCTGATGACTATGCATATAATGTTGCTAAAGAATTAAAGAAAAGAACTCGTGCAAAAGATCATTATGAAGCTTCAAAACTAATTTCAAAAGAAGATTATATGGAAGTATTAGCTAAAGTTTTGAGAGAAAATAAAAAAACAGTATTTTATTCAGAAGAAAGTTTATTATCAAATTCTTTTAATGAAGATTTACATCCTGATGGAGGAATTCATTTAGATTGTGATTTAATCACGTATTTATTTTTACATGCTTCTTATGTTTGTGACATGCCTCAATATGCAATTTGTTCTCCCTCTCATATGTTTACAGCAATTAAAACTTCTAACGATAATCTTTTAATTATTGAAACAACTCAATTTAGAGGAATTGACAAAATATATAATTCTAATGGAGAAGTAATAGGATATAACAAAGTTGGAAAAAAACTTGGTGAAAAATTCTTTTCTTCATTTGAAGAACAAAGAAAAAAAAGTAGTATAAATAAAGATTTTGAACTTAAAAATAATTTTTATCAGTTAATAAATTCTAATGAAGATTTAGTCTCTTATATGGTAGCTAACATTCTAGGAGGTATTACTTCTACTGTTCAAAATAAGATATCTGAACAAAAAGAAAAAGGAAATGATGTTACTAATTTGGAAGATATTTTAATAAGAGTCCATAGTTATAATCAATCAATTTTAGAGTCAGGCAAAAAAAATTATTTACTTGTTAATAATTTTTATATTACTTCATTAAATAATGCAGATAATTCAATAGAAAAGAAAGATTATTCTTTAGCAAATAAAATGCTAAATTGTGCAAGTTGGGTAGAAAAAAATTATGATGACTTTCTTATAACAATTGAACCAGAATCAAAAATAATTAGAGGAAAATTACTAAATATTGAAAAAAAGTATTATGAATCTCAGATAGTACTGGAAGAGGCAATTGATTTTTATAAATCGATAAACGAAAAAACTTCAAGAATATCTAAATATGGTTGTCTAATAACTAGAAGCGGAAAATTATATGCAC